>PTLN01000069.1 GCA_002938125.1 Alphaproteobacteria bacterium MarineAlpha2_Bin1 | reverse complement strand
CTCGGCGCATGGATCAGATTCAATTAAAAGTAAGTATTTATCGAAACTCGTCTCAGGAGAGTGGACTGGCACAATGAATCTGACTGAACCCCAAGCTGGTTCAGATGTTGGGTCTCTTACAACTAGAGCTGTACCTAACTCTGACGGTAGCTATAATATTTACGGAACGAAGATATATATTACTTATGGAGATCATGATCTTACAGATAATATAATACATCTTGTGTTGGCTCGAACTCCCAATAGCCCTAAAGGTACAAAAGGTATCTCTCTTTTTTTAGTACCTAAGTTTCTTGTAAATGATGATGGAATTATAACAGAAAAAAATGACTTAAGATGTGGTTCATTGGAAAAAAAACTTGGCATCCATGCAAGTCCCACAGCAGTAATGCTTTATGGAGAAAATGAAGGAGCAAAAGGGTGGTTGATAGGTGAAGAAAATCAAGGGATGAGATGTATGTTTACTATGATGAATCATGCTAGAATTGATGTTGGTGTTCAAGGTTTGTCAATCGCAGAAAGAGCATACCAACAAGCGTTGGAATATGCATTCTCTCGTAAGCAGGGAAAAAGTCCCAATGTAAAGTCAGATGAAACTGTTTCGATAATTGAGCATCCTGACGTAAAAAAGATGATTCTAGACATTAAATCAAAAATTGATGCAATGAGAGGTTTAATTTTAACCACTGGAGTTTATGCTGATTTAAGTAAATACCATAGCAAGGAAAATTCGAAAAAACTTTATAGTGAGCTTGTAGATTTGTTAACTCCAATTGTTAAAAGTTGGTGCACTGATATTGGTTTTTCATCTGCCTCGACAGGTTTGCAAGTGCATGGTGGAATGGGGTTTATAGAAGAAACTGGAGCAGCTCAGCATTTAAGAGACTCTCGTATTGCCCCTATCTATGAGGGAACAAATGGTATTCAGGCTCTTGATTTAGTTTTTAGAAAATTGTCCCAATCTGGTGGTATAGCTGCTAATTTTCTTTTTAAAGAAATAGAGAATTTGATCGTAGATTTAAATAGTGAAGATAGTGAGGATTTGAAAATTATTTCTAACCTTCTCAAACAATCCCTAGACTCTTTTAAACTATCCACTGATTGGATTAGTTCTAAAATAGGTCAAAATTTCGATGATGCGGCATCAAGTGCTAGTCTTTATTTAGATTTATTTGGAGTTTTGTTGGGAAGCCATTATTTATCTAAAGCAGCATTAAAATCTTTTTATAAAATAAAAAATCAAAATACAAATTCAAGTTTTTATAAAAACAAAGTTCAAATAGCGAGATTTTTTGCAGAACAATATTTACCAAGAGTGATTAATTCTTCAATTTCAATTAAGGCAGGAGGAACAGCTTTAGGGTCTGTTGATTTTGCAAGCTTGGGAGCGTAAATATGACTGAAGAAGTTCTATTAAAATTAAATAAAAATATTGCTACAATAAAGTTTAACAGGCCAGAGGTTCTTAATGCAATGAATGAAGCTTTTGGCAAATGTTTAATTGATATTAGTCAAGAAATTTTATCATATAGTTCTTTAAAGTGTATTGTTTTTGAGGGAGAAGGGGATCACTTTTGTGCCGGTGGTGATATTAATATGTTTGGTAAAATTCTTGAGCTATCACCTGATGAAAGAAAAGCTCACTTCCAGAAATTTTTAAGTCAACTGCATATGTCTATTTTAAATTTTATAAATTTACCCGTTCCAATTATTGCAAAGGTTAGAGGTGCAGCAGCTGGCTTTGGTCTTAGTTTAGTCTTATGCTCTGATCTAGCTATTGCTTCTACTGATGCAAAATTTAATTTAGCGTATAATCATATTGGTTTAAGTCCTGACGGAGGATCCACCTTTTTTCTTCCGAGACTTGTAGGTATAAAAAAAGCAAAAGAGATTGCTTTTTTGGGTCATAGGTTAGACGCAGAAAAAGCTTTGGAATTAGGTATTATTAACCGGATTACAAAGAACGAACAGCTAGATTCTACTGTCGATGCCCTTATTGAGGAATTATCAAGAGGACCTACAAAAGCGATTGGTTTAACAAAAAAACTTATCAATCAATCCCTTTATAGCAGTGAAGTTGTTCAACTTGAAAAGGAAACAGAATTTTTTTCTCTTAGTTCTGCAACTTATGATTTTGAAGAAGGTGTAAAGAGTTTTTTGGAAAAGCGTAAGCCTATTTTTAGAGGTGAGTAGATAAAGAATTAATTATTTATGGGAGAAGAACATGCTGTGGGAAAAAAAGTACCCTGGAGATGTAGACTGGAACTCAGATATAAAAGGTGAGCCTCTTTATTCAATTTTAGATAATACAGTTAAAAATTTTGCAAACAGGCCGTGTATAGATTTTCTTGGAAAGGAATTCAGTTATAAAAAAATTTATCAGATGGTAGATAAAGCAGCTTTTGGATTTCAAAAATTGGGAGTTACAAAAGGTACAAAAGTAGGGCTTTTTCTTCCAAATTGTCCTCAGTTTGTTGTTTCTTATTTTGGCGTTTTGAAAGCTGGAGGAGTGGTGGTAAATTTTAGCCCATTATACGCGGAGAATGAAATAATACATCAGTTAGAAGACTCTGATACTGATATTATGGTAACTTTAAATTTAAATATCTTATATCCTAAGATATTTAATTTATTAGATAAAACTCGATTAAAAAAAATAATTGTTGGAACCTTTTCGGAAGTTATTCCTTTCCCAAAAAATATTCTTTTTCCGTTCGTAAAAAGGAAGGAAATATCAAATTATCAGATTACTAACGATATAATTAGTTTTGCGGAACTTTTAAATAATGACGGAGACTACAATAATACTAGTATAGATCCTGATGAAGATATTGCTGTATTACAGTATACAGGTGGTACAACAGGTGTTTCAAAAGGAGCAATGCTAACTCACTCAAATCTTTATGCAAATCTAATTCAAGAGAGATTGTGGTTCCCGGGTTTTAATATGGGAGAGGAGAGTGTAATGGCAGTTTTACCTTTCTTTCATGTATTTGCTATGACTGTAGTCATGAACATGTCTATTCAAATGGGTGCAAAGATGATCTTGCATCCACGCTTTGATTTATTACCTGTTTTAAAAGATATACATTCAAAAAAGGCGACATTTTTGGCAGGAGTGCCAACTATGTACAATGCTATTTTGAATTATCCAAAGATTTCTAAATTTGATCTTAGTTCAATTAAGGCTTGTCTTTCTGGAGGTGCGCCACTTCCATTAGATGTTAAGAAAGGTTTTGAAAATATAACAGGGTGCACCTTAGTTGAGGGGTATGGTTTGACTGAGACCTCGCCTGTAGCGTGTGCCAATCCTATAAACGGTGAGAATAAAGAGAATTCAGTAGGCCTTCCTATGCCCAAGACGTCAATTTATATTAGTGATAGAGAAAACCCTGAAAAAATACTAAATCAAGGTGAGATAGGTGAGATTTGTATATCAGGCCCTCAAGTAATGAAAGGTTATTGGAAAAAGCCAGAAGTTACAAATGAGACAATAATTAACGGTAGGTTTAGGACAGGTGACGTTGGCTATCTTGACGAGGACGGTTACACTTTCATTATTGATAGGATAAAAGATCTGGTATTAGTAAATGGTTTTAATGTTTATCCTCGAAATGTAGAAGAGGGTATTTATCAACACCCGTCTGTTGCTGAAGTTACAGTTATAGGTATACCAGACTCAAATTCGGGTGAAGCAGTTAAAGCTTTTATAAAACTAAAAGATGGAGAAAACTTAGAAACAGAAGATTTACTTAATTTTCTTAAAGATAAGCTAAGTAAAGTTGAAATACCTAAGTTCATTGAATTCAGAAAAGAACTTCCAAAAACTATGATAGGCAAATTGTCAAAAAAAGAATTAGTAGCAGAAGAAAAAGAAAAGAAGAATCAAGCTGGATAAAACAAAATGTTTTTTGGAATTCCATATATTCTCGCCTTTTCTCTTCCTATTTCAGTAATAGTTGGATTATATTTAGGAGGACCTTTTACTTTTCTAACAATATTTCTTGGATATATTATTCTTCCAATTCTTGATATATTATTTGGAAGAAAAATTTATAGAGAAGAGTCAACTAAACGAAAATTTTCAATCTATTTTTTTAAATTTTTAACTATTGCTGCTTTTCCAATTCAGGTCTCTGTTTTATCTTTTTGCTTAATCTATGTTTCTTTTTTTGAATTAAGTTATGTAGAGTACTTTGGTATAACTATATCTGCGGGTATATCGAGTGGTGCTTTTGGAATTACTGCGGCTCATGAATTAATACATCAACGTAAATTTGAGAGGATTTTATCACGGCTACTTCTATTTACTGTATCTTATCCGCACTTTTGTATTGAACATGTTCATGGTCATCATATAAATGTTGCAACTCCGCAAGATCCAGCATCTGCTAAATATGGCCAAAACATTTACAGTTTCTTTTTTTCTTCAATAGTTGGAAGTTATAGGAGCGCTTGGAATATTGAAAAACAAAGGTTATTGAGAAAGAAAATTCAAAGATATAGTTTGAAGAATCTTATGATTCAAAATATCTTGATTCAATTATTAATAATATCAATAGTTTTTTATTTGTTTAATATTTATGGTTTCCTATTTTTTGTTTTACAAAGTTTGGTATCTATCCTAGAGCTAGAAGTTATAAACTATATTGAGCATTATGGTCTAAAAAGAAAAGAATTATCACCAGGTAATTTTGAAAAACCTAATAGTAGTCATTCTTGGAACTCTAATCATATTTTCAGTAATTATTCACTTTTTAACCTTCCATTACATTCTGATCATCATAAATATGCGGGAAGAAGATTCTACCAACTGAGACATGACAAAGAATCACCTCAACTGCCATATGGCTATAGTTTAATGGTAATTATTGCTTTAATTCCTTTTCTATGGAAAAGAATAATGGACCCTCTGGTTATCAGGGCTACGGAATAATGAATTGAAAACAGGTATTTTTTTTCACCCTTCTTTTTTTTGGCATCATACTGGGCTTAATCATCCAGAGAATAATCGAAGAGTACAAAAAATTATAAAAAAGTTGGATGATTTAAACTTAGATAGATTAAAAAAATTTGACTGTCCATACGCTACATATGAGCAAATAGGTAAAGTTCATGACAAAAAATATATTGATAAAATAATTAATTTTTTTCCCTTAAAGCAGAGTATGCAATTAGACAGTGATACTCTTCTCTCACCTAGATCTTTGGAAGCTTGTTTAAGATCTCCAGGTGCTGTTATATCGGCTATAAAAATGGTAGAACATAAAAAAATAAAAAATGCCTTTTGTGTTATTAGACCTCCAGGTCATCACGCAAGGATTTCACAAGGAATGGGCTTTTGTATATTTAATAATATTGCTATTGGAGCCGCATATGCAAGAGATGAATTAGATATTAAAAAAATAGCAATAATTGATATAGATGTACATCATGGAAATGGAACAGAGGAGTGGGTCAGAAGTAGTAATGATAATAATTTTTTATTTTTTTCCATACATCAATCACCATTATATCCAGGTACTGGATATGAATCGAATTTTTCAGAAACTAATGTGAGTAACCATATTCTATCTCCAGGTGAAGGTTCTTATGAGTTTAGAAGTTTAGTAAAAAATAGACTGATACCTAAATTAGAATCTTTCAAGCCAAAGATGATTTTACTGTCAATTGGATTTGACGGACATAAATTAGATGATATTTCCGATATAAAGCTATTATCGGAGGATTATGGCTGGGTTACTGAAGTAGTATGTAAAATAGCCACAAAGTATTGTTCAGGAAAACTTATATCTGTGCTAGAGGGAGGCTATAATTTTCGTGCTTTAGAGGAAAGTTCATCAAATCATGTTGTTGCATTGACTAAATCTGATAATATATAATCTTAAATTCTTATTTTTATTCCTAGAGTTATTATATGACAAAAAAAAATGATAAATTAGAAATACCGTCTGATATACAAAAGCTATCATTTGAAGAAGGTCTTTTAGAACTTGAAAAAATTATTACCCAGCTTGAGGATGGTAGAGTAACATTAGATGAATCAATTGATATATATACAAGAGGATCTCAATTAAGAGTTCATTGTGAGTCAAAGTTGAAATCAGCTAAAGAAAAAATTGAGAAAATTATTCCCTTGGAAGATGGTTCAATTGAATCAGAGAGTGTAGAAATAGACTGATTATGTCACTTAGCGATGATCTTAAGTTTGTTGCTAATAAAGTTGATAAGCTTTTGGAAGAGCGTTTTAAAGTCCCTAGTAGTCCCGAGTCAAGGCTTGTTAGTGCTATGAGGTATTCCTCTATTGGTTCCGGCAAGAAAATACGCCCATACATTGTTTTTGCATCATCAAATATTTTTGGTGTTCCTTTGAGTCAATCAATTTTAGTCGGAACATCTGTTGAGATGGTTCATACATTTTCACTTATTCATGATGATTTGCCTTGTATGGATGATGATGATATTAGAAGAGGTAAACCCAGTTTGCATGTTCAGTTTGACGAATCTACAGCTGTACTTGCAGGTAATGCATTATTAATTGATGCTTTTAAACTTCTAACTAGTAAAATTATTAATGAAGAATTTAACATTAGAATTCGGTTAATTGAGAGACTCGCAGAAGTAAGCGGGTATAAGGGTATGTGTGGTGGTCAAATGGCTGATTTGCTCTCTCAATCTAATGACTTTTTAAAATCTGAGATACTAAGACTAAATAGTATGAAGACAGCTGCAATAATTTCTTTTTGTTGTGAAGCTGGAGGTATACTTGGAGGTGCAAGTGAATATGAATGCAAAGTTCTACAGGAATTTGGCCTTGATATAGGTTTAGCTTTTCAGATTATTGATGATATTTTAGATGTGGAGGGTGAGGAAAATAAAACCGGAAAGAAGGTAAATAAAGATAACGAACTTGGGAAGAAAAATTTGGTATCAAATTATGGTATAAAATATTCAAAAAATGAAGCAAAGAGACTTATTAATCAAGCTAATAAAAATTTGAATTGTGTTTTTGGAGTAAAGTCTGAAAAATTGCAAAGATTAGCTGAATTTATAATCTATAGAGATCGTTAGAATAGCTTATATATATGAAAGAAAAAAAAATCAGACTTGATCAATTATTGACAGATAGAGGTTTAGCTCCTAGTAGAGCCCGAGCGTCCTCTTTGATTTTATCAGGCTGTGTTCTATGTAATAATATACATATCAGGAAGGCAGGTTACCAAGTAAAAACTGATTCAATTATAAGAATTCTTAGACATGAACATGAGTGGGTTTCTAGAGGTGGAGTTAAATTAAATTATGCTTTAAATAAATTTAAATATAGTGTTCAAGGGGTCATTGCTGCTGATATAGGTTCCTCAACAGGAGGATTTACAGATGTTCTTTTAAAGCATGGAGCTAAGAAAATTTATTCCATTGATGTAGGTTACGGTCAATTATCATGGAAACTTAGGCAAGATAAAAGAGTAATTGTAATGGAAAGAGTTAATTCAAGGTATTTAGATGAAAAATCATTTAGTGATTTAATAAATTTCATTGTTTGTGATGTCAGTTTTATTAGTATAAAAAAAGCATTACCCCCCATTTTGAAAATTGTGGAAAAAAATTCAAGATTAATTTCATTAATTAAGCCTCAATTTGAAGCCGGGAAAAAAAATGTAAAAAAAGGTGGTGTAGTTAGAGATACAAATATTCATAATGATATTTGTAAAAACATAAGCCTTTGGTTGCAAGATGAAATGAGATGGTCAGTAGATGGTTTATGCCAGAGTCCAATATGTGGCCCAGCCGGTAATAAGGAATTTTTTATTTCAGCTAAAAAAATATAATTATCTACCTTGATTATGGTATTCTTTATTTGGATTCATTTGAATACCAGAGGCTAATCTATTAGTCATATTAAAAAAACCTACTATTTCACAAATATCCCAGATTTCATCGTCGTTAAATCCTTTTTCTCTGAGATTTATTCTGTCTTTTTCAACAATTTCATCAGGAGCCTGGGTAAGTTTTGTTGAAAAATCTAACATTGCTTGATGTCTTTCAGATAAATTTACACTTCTATAATTCATTAATAGAACCTCAGATAAAATCTTATTTTCTGAATTTAATCTTACTGCAGCCCCATGTGCTACTTGGCAATAATAACAATTATTTAATGAAGATACGACTAATGCAATCATTTCTCTTTCTAAGATAGAAAGTTTAGATTCGCCTAACATAATTTCATTGTAGAACCTTGAAAAGTATCTCAGTTTTTTTTGATTCCAGCTATATGACCGTAATACATTAGGTATAAAACCAATTTTATCCTTGCATATACTAAAATATTTTTTTAAATCATCTTCTAGACTATCAATATTATTTTCTTTGATACTTAATGAATGAATACTATCTTCTTTATTCATCTTACTTCTCCAATCTGAGCTCGATTCAAAAGCAAATGATCAGCAAGAGTGCATGCAAGCATTGCTTCCCCAACTGGTACAGCTCTAATTCCAACACAAGGATCATGTCTACCGGTAGTTTTAATAGTATCATTTTCATTTTTTTTATTTATTGTTTTTGTTTCCATAAGTATTGATGATGTTGGTTTTACAACAAATCTTATAATCAGGTCTTGGCCAGTTGATATTCCACCTAAAATTCCACCTGAATTATTACTATTAAACTTGATTTTTTTACCTTCAA
>PTLN01000068.1 GCA_002938125.1 Alphaproteobacteria bacterium MarineAlpha2_Bin1 | reverse complement strand
CAAAAAAGAGTAGAATTAGCTAGAGCATTAGCAATGAGTCCAAAATTATTAATGTTAGATGAACCAGTAGCAGGAATGAATAGAGAAGAAACAGAAGATATGGCCAGGTATATTCTGGATATAAAAGAAGATAGAGGTATTACAGTTCTTCTTGTTGAGCATGATATGAAAATGGTAATGGATATATCTGATAAAATAATTGCAATCAATTTTGGAAAAAAAATTTCTGAGGGTCCTCCAAGTTTAGTGGCCTCAGATAAGAATGTAATTGAGGCTTATTTAGGAAAAAGTGAAATTATATAAAATGTTTGACCCAATATTTTTAATTGAAAATAGTATAACAGGGTTATTTTCAGGAGGTATTTACGCTCTTATTGGGCTTGGTGTTGTATTTATATTTAGAGCAACCAAGGTTTTCAATTTCGCACATGGTGCAGTGATGATGTTTGGAGCCTATTTTTATTTAACTTTTTCTGAAATCCTTATTTCTTTTGGTTCTCCAAATTGGTTAATTTTTCTAATATCTTTACCACTTACATTTACTGCAAGTGCACTTTTGGGGATGATTATTGAAAAGTTTTTAATGCGACCAATGATGGGTCAGCATCCATTTCCGCTTATTATGATAACAATAGGTTTAATTTCTGTTCTTGAAGGTGCGGCAGCTATGATTTGGACCCCAGCGGCGCAATACCCAAAACCCTTGTTCCCATTGAACATAGATTTTATCGGTTCTCTGGCAATTAATAGGCAGATGTTATTTAGCTTTATTCTTGCAATAATAATTTTTTTAATTATTTCTATTTTATTTGTTAGATCAAGAAGTGGCGTGGCAATTCGGGCTACTGCCACAGATCAGTCGACTGCGGCATTAATGGGAATCAATGTATCTGGGGTTTTCTCATTATCTTGGATTATAGCTTGCGTGACTGGCTCACTAGCTGGGATTTTGCTCGCTCCATTAAATAGTTTAACACCAACTTTGGGTATAGTTGGTTTAAGTGTTATAAGTGTGGTTATTCTAGGTGGTCTTGACTCAATAATAGGTGTTCTTATAGCAGCTTTTATTATTGGTTGGGTTGAGTCAATGGCTAGTCATTTTTTTGGTGGCCAGTATAAAGAAATTGTCCCATATATAATAGTATTATTAATAATTATAATTAAACCTCATGGTCTCATGGGAACTCGACAAATAGATAGGCTTTAGACAATTGATTATAGGAAATTATAAATCTAATTATAATTCAGATGAGTCTTTTTTTGGAGATTGGCCAAACAAATTTGCTTTTATACTTTTATGCTTACTATTAGTTCTAATACCTTTTATATCATCAGGGTACGTTATTTTCTTATTTACACAGGTCGCAGTTTTTATTATTGCGATAGTTGGCTTAAACATACTTACTGGTTATACTGGTCTTGTGTCCCTAGGTCATGGAGCATTGGTTGGTGTTGGTGCTTACGCCACAGCAATTTTACAGAGCCAATTTAATTTAGATTTTTATATAAATATCCCATTATCAATTTTCATTACTAGCCTTGTAGGAGTTTTTTTTGGGTTACCATCACTAAGAATTAGAGGCCTATACTTAACAATTTCTACATTAGCAGCCAGTTTTATAATAATTTTTATCTTACGGAACTGGAATTCATTAACCGGTGGAGATAGTGGACTTATATTAGACCCAATTGAAATATTTGGTATTAAAATTATTTCAGAAAATAATAAATATTTTTTTATTGTACCCCTAGCAATATTATCTATTTTATTCGCCCAAAATTTGTTTAGAACCAGAATTGGTAGAGCTTTTATTGCTATTAGAGATGCAGACTTGTCTGCAGAGATAATAGGCGTAAATATTGTAAAATTTAAGCTAATGGCTTTTGGACTTGGAGCTGCTTATGCAGGTTTAGCAGGTTCACTTTGGGCTTATAATTTTTTGGCTATTTTACCAAGTCAATTTGAACTACATTTGTCAATTTTGTTTTTGGCAGCATTAGTGGTAGGTGGTTCCGCGCAAACATTAGGACCGGTTTTTGGTGCATTTTTTGTTGTTATTATTCCTGAGCTACTAAAGTGGGCTATGGGCTTCCTTACCCCTTTGAATCCAACAATTATGGAGTATACAGCACCTGCAAATAGTTTTGTTTATGGTATACTTATAATTGTATTTATGATTTTTGAACCAATGGGGATTGCCTCTATTTGGTCAAGGTTCTGGAATTATGTTGGAAGATGGCCGTTTTCGCCATAAAATATAATTAAATTATCCATGGAGGAATTTTATGAAAAAAAAATTTAATTTAAATAGAAGATCTTTTTTAAAGAATTCAGCAGCTCTAACAGGAGCTTTTGCATTTGGAGTACCAAGTATCATCAGAGCCGAGCCAAAATCTTGGGTTATGGCAAGTTCATTTCCTTTAACTGGCCCTTTTGCTGCAGCTGGTAGTATGGGACTTAAGGATTATTTAGACTGGGTTGAGATGACTAACTCAACTGGTGGTATCGCTGGCAAAAAAATTAAGCCTGTATACGATGACTCAGCTTATGTTCCAAGTAAGTCACTTGCTAATTTTAAAAAAGCGATGTCTGCGGATGATAAACCAGTTTTTTATGGGGGGGATTCCACAGGTTTTATGAAACTTGTTACACCTGAATTAAATAGAACCCCTGTACTTTGTGGTGGTACTTCCTTTTCGTCTGAATTAGCCGATCCAAAAACCCATCCATATCAATTCATATCTGGTCCAACATATAATTCAATGTTTGATATCTTACTACAGCACATTAAGTCAAAAGGTGGAAAAAAATTAGCATTTATATATTCTGATACTGAATTTGGTAAAGATCCTATTGAACACGGAGTTAGTAAAGCAAAAAGTTTAGGTATTGATGTTGTTTTAAAAGAAATTACAAAGCCAGCTGGTGCTGAAATAATGACTCATATTAGTTCACTTAGAAGGGCTGATCCTGAATATGCTATACTTCATGGCTATGTAACAGGTGTATGGCCGCAAATTATTGGTGGTGCTAGAAAAGCTAAAATGAGTACAAAATTTTTAGGCACATTCTGGGGTATGGAAAAAATAATAGCTGATGCGGTAACGAAACAATCTGGTCCTTTCCTTGAAGGTTACGCAGGAGTTACACCATACAGATATTTTTATGAAGCCAAAGAAGCTCCATCATATGGAAAGTTCTTTGCATTTTTAAAATCTAAATATGGTGATGAATTCCCAGGCTATGTATCTACTTGGTCAGTACAGATTATGTTTACGTATGAAATAGCCAAGTTAGCGATTGAGAAAACTGTTAATGCTGATAAGGAAGTTAATGCTAAAAATTTAGTTGAGTCCTTAGAGGCCATAAAAAATTGGGACTCGGGGGGGTATATGGGAAAGCCCGTATCTATTGAAAATCATGCAATTGCACAAGGTAGAGTATATTCTTATAAAACTTCAAATGGTCTTTTTCTTCCTATCTCTGATTGGATTACAACTTAAACTAGATAATTTTTGTGGTGGTGTTTTTTTAGCACCACCTCAGAAAGATAGATTAATTTTGCTTAAAGTATCAAATTTAAATGTCTACTATCACAGAGTAATACAGGCTCTAAGAGGTGTCTCATTTGAGATTAGTGATGGAGAAATTGTCTCTTTGCTTGGATCAAATGGAGCAGGTAAGTCGACTGCATTAAATGCAATATCAAATATACTAAGTTTTCAAAACGGAGAAATATCTGAGGGTAAGATTGAATTTAATGGAACTACTACCTTTGGTAAATCAGCAAATAATTTAGTAAAATTAGGGATGGCTTATGTAAGAGAAGGCAGGAAAATTTTTTCTGATTTAACAGTAAATGAAAACTTAATTGCAGCTAGTTATGCTTTAAAAAAAACAGTGAAAAAAAATGATTTTGAACAAGTTTATGACTTATTCAAACCTCTTGCTTCTAGAAGAAAAGAGATAGCTGGATATTTGTCTGGAGGCGAACAGCAAATGTTGGCTTTTGGAAGAGCTTTAATTGGTAACCCTAAATTATTATTAATGGACGAACCATCATTAGGTTTGGCGCCTGTAATGGTAGAGGAAATATTTAATATAATTTCAAAAATAAATAAGGACCTCAATACTACTATTTTGCTTGTTGAACAAAATGCAAATTTAGCTTTTAAATTTTCTGATTATATATACATTATAGAATCAGGAAAAATTGTAATTGAGGGAAAAGTTGACAAACTGCAACAAGATTCTGATGTTCAAGAATTCTATTTAGGCGTGGGTAATAAAAATTATAAATCATATAGAGATATAAAACATTACAAAAGAAGAAAAAGATGGTTGAGTTAGTAAATTGATAACAAATAAAAGCCAAAAAAATAGTAATTACCATAAAGAAGAAATTAAAACATTACCTCTTCTACTTCAATACCATGCAAAAACAAAACCTAAGGAAGTAGCTATAAGACAGAAAAGATTTGGTATTTGGAATGAGGTAACTTGGAAAGAGTATGAAAAGGAAGCGTCTAGATTTGGTAGTGCACTATTAGCACAAGGATTAAAAAAATTTGATAATGTAGGTATTTTATCAGAAAACAGAAAAGAGTGGTTAATTGCAGAGTCGGGTATGCATCTTGTTGGGATTATTCCTGTTGGTGTTTATCCTACATCGCCCGCAAATGAAATACTTCACATTTTACTTTCTACAGATATTAAGGTCATAGTTTGTGAAGACCAGGAGCAAGTTGATAAAATTCTTGAAATAGAACATAGATTACCTTTGTTAAAAAAAATTATTTATATCGACCACAAAGGTTTAAGCTCCTACAATAATATAAAATTACTTTCTTGGGACAAATTATTAGAAGATGGTATTAAAAAAATTGAGACAAACCCTAAAGTGATATATGATTGTATGAAAAATCACTCGGCGGAGGATATTGCATTAATTGTTCCTACGTCAGGTTCTACAGGACCACCAAAGCCAGCGATGATCTCATTTAAAAATATTTTTTTTATAGGACATGCATCTGAAAAAGTAATCAAGAGGGGGAGAAGGGACAATGTACTTTCTTATTTGCCTTTATGCCATGTAGCTGAGCAATTGTTTTCCGTATTTAATGCAATGCATAGCGGATATACAGCAAATTTCGGAGAGTCTATTAGAACAATTCAACAAGATCTTAGAGATATAGCCCCAACTATCTTTTTAGGTGTTCCCAGAATTTGGGAGAAAATGCAGTCAGATATTCTTATCCAATCAAAGAAAAAAAATCTACAAAGTTTAGTTCTTAAAAAAGCACTGAAAGTATCAAGGAAATTTAATGATCCATGGAAAAAGTATAATATTATTTTTCATATAGAAAAATTTCTATGGGAAATGATAGCATTTAGGCATGTGCGTAACGGTATTGGGTTGACAAAATGTAGGATAGCAATTTCCGGTGCTGCGCCAATTTCCCAAGAAACATTAAAATTTTTTAGAGGTTTAGGTATGCCTTTAATGGAAGGGTTTGGGATGACTGAAACTTCCGGAGCTTGTACGATTCAATCTTTAGATAAAGCTAGTAAAGGGTCTATAGGTTTTCCTTTTGAAGGTGTCTCTTTAAAAATTGCTGAAGATGGTGAATTACTGATCAAAGGTGGTTGTGTTTTTGCAGGGTATTATAAAGATCCTATATCTACACAAGATTCAATTAAAGATGGATGGTTATTTACTGGAGATATTGCTAAAGTTTTTAGTGATGGTTCGGCTAGTATAATAGATCGTAAAAAAGATATTGTTATTACATCTGCAGGAAAAAACTTATCACCAAGTATTATTGAGAATACTATTAAAGTAAGTCCTTACATTAAGGAATGTATATTAATAGCTGACGGCAGGCGTTTTCCGTCTGCTTTAATTCAAATTGATTTTGATGCAGTTGCAAATTGGGCGGAGAGTGAGTCAATACCATATACTAATTTCAAAAATTTAGTTCAGAGACAAGAAGTTTTTAACTTAATTTCTAAAGAGATAGAGATATATAATAATAATCTTTCTAACGTAGAAAAAATCAAAAAATTTATAATATTAAAAAAAGAATTAGATCATGACGATGGAGAAGTGACTGCTACAATGAAAGTTAGGAGAAGCCAGATAGAGAAAGTTTTTTCATCAGAAATTAACTTAATGTATTCTTAGTAACAAATTATTTTATTCCAAGAGATCCCGGATTTACTAAATTATTTGGGTCAAGAGCTTTTTTTATTGATAGTAGTAAGTTCCACGCTACCTCTTCTCTATTTTCTTTATATCTATACATTTTACCAATCTGCAAATGAGTTCCTCCGTTATTCATAAATATTTCAGACATATCTTCCCTTATTTTGACCATGGCATTTCTTGCATCGAGATTTTCCGGAAAAATTTTAAGCTTTTTATAATGATCATCCTCAATATACCTTTTATGGATTTCATAATGAGAGTCTTCCCAAAAAAAAGTCGGTTCTAAAAGAACTGCGGATGTACCAATTGTTGATGTAAGATAACCATATTGAATTTTATTTTTTTCAATAATCTCTCTATTGGTATCAAAATATTTTTTAATATTTTTAAGTGTCTTTTTTATTTTTGAATGAGGAAGTATAACGTGAATAGGAACCCATCTCTCTCCTTTTGGGCCTAGAAGTCGATTTAGTGGCAGAAACGGGTTAGCCCGTACAAGTTTAGGCAAGCTATTCGCAATTTCTTTTCCATTATTAAGATCAGCAATATTTTTTATTCTTTTCAAAGAGCTTTCAACATCACTATTATCTCTACCTTCAACAGTAATATGCATAGCGAAATCAACTCCCTCCATAAAGCTTCTTCCTGTTGATGCAACTTTGATTATTTCTTTGACACCTGAAAAAACATTTTTCTGTGATTTTGATAGATCCCCTAAAGTTTTTAAGTCTTTTTTTAACCCCTCAAATTTCATTCTTAAACTCATTAAAAAAGGATCAAAACCATAGCACTCATGTGCTAATTGTTGCCTAGTTATCTCTCCCATTGCTTCGAACATTTCATTTTCGTTTGAAAAATTAAAAGAAGCGAATCTTTGTTCTTCAGGGTAGGAAATTAGTCTGAGAGTTGCTCTGACTTTAAAACCTAGAGCACCCGTATCTCCGAGAAATAGCCCTGTTAAATCTGGGCCATATGTTCTAAAAAATGGAGAGGGGTCTAATTTATTTGAGTTAGAACCAGTTTTAAGTATTTTTCCATCTTGTAATGCAACATCAAGAGATAAAACAGAATCTGCAGCTGTGCCATACAAGCTAGAGCCATAGAACACACTATTTTGCGATAATGCTCCTCCAACGGTCGCATGCATTCCAGAAAATGGGCCGAAATATGGTGTTCTTAATCCATTACTTTTTAATTCTTCATACAACTTTTTCCAGGTAACACCACACTCTACTGTCACGAACATATCTTTTTTATTAATCTCAATTATTTTATCAAGTTTTCTAAGGTCAACTATAACTGATCCTTCCACAGATGGAGTATATCCGGCAGTATAGGACATTCCACCTCCACGAGGTATTACAGGGATATCAAACGAAGTTATTAATTTAATTACAGATGCTACTTCTGCTGGAGATTTTGGCGTAACTGCTAGAAAAGCCTTTATAGAGCTTTCATAAAATATATCTGATGAATAAAAATCTAATTCATTTGAATCTTCTATAATATCATCTTTATTAACGATATTAATAAGTTCTAGCATTAAAGATTTTTTATTATGGTTAGTATTAATGTGCTTCACTTCATTCTCCTAAATTTCTTTAATAGCTGTAAATAAATTCCACCTGCCATTGTAATATTTATTTTTACTAAGACTATTAACTTTTGTTATTGAAATATTATTTTGCTTAAAACCGTGCGCTTTAGCTAATTTATACTTATCGGTCTGGTCATGAGTTGTCTTAAATGGTTCTGAATTATAATGAGTTTCCCAGTCCAGAAGTAGTTTATTTGTAATACTATTTTCTGTTCCCCAATCGGTCTCAACATGAATCATAATACCATGATTAGTTAATAATCTCATACATTCATTAATAATATTGTTAAATGCAGTTAGAGATGTTTCATGCGTGAGTAGATGAGATACTATCAGATCAAACGACTCATCTCCAAACTCAGTTTTCTCAGCATTTTGTTGAAAAAAATTTATATCTTTCTTTATCAAATTTGATCTTACATATGCATACCTTAGCATTGGTGCAGAAATATCTATTCCATAAACTCGTGCATTATTAAATAATTCTTTATAAGGAATAGAATTGTTTCCAACACCACAACCCATATCTAATATTTTTTTTGGCTTAAAGCATGGAAATTTACTTTTTATCCAGGTACAAGTACACTTTGCCATATCGTCATTATAAGTTCCAAGAGAGTTTTTACTGTAAAGATAAAGGGATGTATCGTACATTGTTCCTAAAGAAATATCATCCTTAGATATTTCTTTAGTGTATCCTCCCGGCATGCAATGAATATCTACGGAAGTAATATATTTTGGTGCAGTAATTTTTTTTGACAATTTTATTTTACTAAATTTCCAATTCTTTTGGTTAATGTTAAGAGAAAATTTATCTAGTTGTCTATATATAGTCTCATTAACATTATCAAATAGTAATTCCTGATTTATTCTTTTTAAACTACTCCAAAA
>PTLN01000067.1 GCA_002938125.1 Alphaproteobacteria bacterium MarineAlpha2_Bin1 | reverse complement strand
ATTATTAGCTGGGCAGAAGATTTTAGGTCCGGCTATAGTTATTCAACATAATTCAACAACTTTGATACCACCAAAACATAAAGCTTACGTATCAACATTTGGAAATATACATATTCAAAAAAATTAAAATAATTTATATTTGGAGAGAAATCTATGACAAAAAAAATAAATAAAAAATTACAAAATAAGAAAAAAAATAAAAAAAATATTAAAGTCGACCCTATTACTCTTCAAGTAATTGGTGGCGCTTTACATACATCAGCTAGGGAAATGGGTCACGTTCTATATAGAATGTCTTTTTCTTCAATTATTAGAGAGTCTGAAGACTTAGGTGCTGGCTTATTTGATGCAAATTTCCAAACATTAAGCGAGTCTGACTCAACCCCATTACATATAGGGTCAATCCCTGGTTATCTTCGTGGAATTCAAGATACACTTCAAGATGGAGAATGGTTTGAGGGCGATGTAGTTGTTCATAATCATCCATATCATGGTTCTTCTCATTCACCTGACCTAGCTATAGCTATACCAGTTTTTTGGAAAGGAGAATTAGTTGGATTTTCAGCTAATACAGCACATCATATAGATATAGGAGCCGCGACCCCTGGGTTAATTATAGATATAAGAGATGTTTACGCCGAAGGGATGTTATTTTCTGGTATTAAATTATATAGAAAAGGTGAAAGAAACGATGCAATTTGGCAGTTTATGGAGTCAAATAGTAGAACTGCAAAAATGTTAATAGATGATATAGAAGCGCAAATTGCCTCTGCAAGACTTGGCGAACAAAGAATGAAAGAGTTAATATCTGAATATGGTATTGATACTTTTAAATCAGCATGTAATGAATTACTGAATTATACAGAAAGAATGATGAGACAACAAATTAAAGCCATACCGGATGGTATTTATCGGGCGGACGGATGGTGCGATGATGACGGTAGAAATAGAGATAAAAAACTACCAATAAAAGTAGCTGTTAAAGTTAAAGGTGACAATGTAACTGTTGATCTGACTGGTTCAGCCGACCAGGTACCTACTGCATACAATGTTCCATTTGAGGGATCTACTAAAGTAGCTGTATACTGTGCATTCAGATCACTTCTTCTTGATCAAGCAGAAACTGAAGTTTACATCCCTTCAAATGAAGGATCATTCAGACCAATTGAAGTTATTGCTCCTGAAGGTTCAATCTTTAATCCAAAATTCCCAGCTGCTGCAGAGGCACGTTTCACTCAATGTAATAGAGTTATAGATTGCATCTATAGGGCATTATCACCAGTAATGCCTGAAAAGGTTACTGCAGGAAATTCTGCCAGTCTTTCATTTATATCTTATGCTGGATTAAGACCATCAGGTGATTATTGGGTATTTTTAGAGGTTAATGAAGGTTCATATGGTGCTAGAGCTAGAAAAGATGGCCCTGATTCAATTGATAATTTAATGTGTAATACCCGCAATAACCCATTAGAAGATCTTGGTATGCATTTACCAATGGTATGTGAAAGATATGAACTTCGTGATGATGTAATGCCTGGTGCTGGAAGACAACGTGGGGGTATAGGTGTGGTAAAAGCACAAAGAGTTTTGACTGATGGTGTAATTACTCATGAATGTGATAGACATACAGATGTTCCATGGGGAGCATTTGGAGGTAGTGAAGGAGCTGTAGGTAGAGTCCAGAGATATAATATAAAAGGGAATAAGCAAATAACAGAAATGCCTGCAAAATTTTCTGATGTAGATATTAATGCAGATGATGTAATTGCTTTCTATGGTCCTTGTGGTGGAGGATATGGTAATCCATTAGATAGACCAGCAGAACAAGTTTTAGAAGATGTGTTGGATGATTTTTGTACAATTGAACATGCAAAAAAAGCTTATGGGGTTATTGTAACCAAAGACCTAAAATTAGATCATAAGGCTACAAAAACCCTAAGAAATCAAATGTCAAAATAGTAAAAATAAAAAATTTTACCCAGGAAAAAGTGACTTCATTGCATTAGGTCCAGCATTAGCTATTGCTAAAGATTTTAAACCTAATTCAGTTTTAACCTTTTCAGCAGCATTTTTTGCAGTTTCAGTTCCTAAATCAGCGTCTACCATATTACCTAGGCCTTCTTTTAAAACATTATCCAAACTTGTAGTGAATTGAGCCTGTTGTTCTATTCTTGAAGCTGAAGAGCCTAACTCAGCTACAGCACTAGATACAGTAATTATAGCTCCATTAACAGTATCAAGCGCTTCGGCTGCTCCTTCAAGGCTTTCAAGTGATAAATTATCAAAACCAAGATTTTCAGGCGATAAATCTTGTCCTTCAATTCTAAGTTTTTCACCATCTTGAGACACCAATACCTCTACACCCTCTGCACCATTTTGAACCAAGTTTGTATTATTAAATGAGGCTGATGAAGTCAAAGTATTTAGTTGATCTGACATTTGTTGAAATTCTTTGTTTAAAGCTCTCCTTGAAGAATCATCTAGTCCAGGTTGATTGGCTTGGATAGCTTTAGATTTCATTTCTAAAACTAAATCACTCGCTGCTTGACCTGCAGCTACAGCTGTATTTACTGAAGCTTCAGCATGATTAAGAGAAGACTTTATCGCTGTTACACCAGAGAGATTTCCACTTACTTGTTGGGCTATAGCAAATACTGAAGAATTATCTTTAGGATTATTTATTCTAAGACCAGTAGATATTCTACCTTGGGTTCCACTTAAGTCTTTAAGCCTTGACCCTAAGGAAGAAATATTTGATAAACTTGAAGAAGAAATAGTATTATCCATTTTCATATCCTAAATAGCCTACTTAACCACCTATGTGATCTTTAACTTTTGCACGTAGACTATTAATATCAGTAGATTTTATACTGAGATTAATATGTAAATTACACATATACTACATCAGTTTTTGACATTTTCAATAAATTTCTCAATTTATTGAAAATTACACTATAATATACAGAATTTTTAAAAAATGAGGTAAAAATGCTTAAAATATGGGGTAGAGATACTTCAAGTAATGTACAGAAAGTTCTTTGGATATGTCATGAATTGAACATAAATTTTGAGAGAGTTGACGTAGGTGGGCCTTTTGGTGGCTTAGATAATATTGAATTTGTTAAATTAAATCCCCATTCAAAAATTCCTGTAATTAATGATAATGGTTATGTTTTGTACGAATCTCATGCAATTTTAAGATACTTAAACTCTAAATATGGAAAAAATAGATTCTCTTCTGATGATGTTAAAGAACAATCAATTATTGATAAATATATGGATTGGGTTCATACAGAGCTTTCCGCTTATATGATACCTGTATTAATAGGATTAATTAGAACTCCAGAGGAAAAAAGAAATTTTGAAGTAATCAATGAAAATAATTTAAAATCTGAAAATCTTTGGGAAATTTTAAATTTTCATCTTAATGATAACAAATGGATATCTCGTAATAATTTTTCATTAGCGGATATTTGTTGCGGAGTATGGGCATGGCGCAGATATAACCTAGATACAAGAAAAAAAGATTTAAAAAATATTGATAGATGGTTTAAAGAACTAAAACAAAGGGATAGTTTTATAAAAATAGTTATGAAACCCTTAAGTTAATCAAAAAAAATAATTAAATTCATATCCTTTTTAAAGATTGACCATCATCGACTGTCAGAACTGCACCTGTTACATATTTAGATTTGTTATCAAGCAAATAATTTAAAGTTGTTAAGAGCATGTCTGGATTCCCTACTCTCTTATTTGGCCATCTAGAATACATTTTAATTCCATTTATAGTATCAAAAAATTCTTTATTCATATTTGTAATTATAAAGCCAGGAGAAATGGCATTTACATTAATATTATACCTTGCCCATTCCAAAGCCATTGATTTTGTCATTTGCAATAAAGCGCTTTTTGTCATGGAATAAAGAGATTGTTTTGGAATAACATTTTCAGCTAAAATAGAGGAAATATTAATTATTTTTCCTTCTTTTTTTTTATTAATCATTTGTTTAGCAATTCCATTTGCAATAAGCCATGGCCCACGTACATTAGTAGAAAAAATTCTATCAAAATCACTCAAAGTCATATCTAGGATAAAATTCTCTATGGTTATACCAGCATTATTTATTAAAACATCTACAGATCCTAAGTTTTCATCAATAAAGTTAACAACTTGATTTATACTTTTACTATCTGTTACATCTAATGCTTGAGTATGAATAGAAATATTCTTATTAGAAATAGATGATTTTAATTTGTTAAGCTCATCAAGATTTCTTGAGGCAAGAATTAAATCAAAACCTAAATTTGCTAGATAATGAGAAAATTCTCTTCCAATACCACTTGATGCTCCGGTTAATAAAATAGTTTTGTTTGACATTATTTAATCATTTATCATATCTAATATTGTTGATTAAAATTAAAAAATAATTATATATAAAAATTAAAGAAATATATAGTAATTTTTTAGGGTTTATATGAAAAATTATATAATTAATAATCACAATGAAATAAGAATATTATTTTTCATTCTATTTTTATTTTTGTTTATGTATCTTGAAAAAAAATACCCTATGAAGGATAATATTAAAATCTTTTCTCTGAGATTAATTAATAATTTTATTTTATTTTTTTTAAATATTATCTTATTAAAAATTTTATTGCCATTTCTTGCAGTAACTTTTAGTATTTATATCTCAAGCAACAACATTGGTATATTCAATATTATTAATATTAATACTTTCATTACTTTAATAATTTCATTAATTCTTTTTGATTTAACAATTTATTTGCAACATTTCCTATTCCATAAAAGTTCTTTCCTTTGGAAGTTTCACAGAGTTCATCATGCTGATACAGATTTGGATGTGAGCACTGGTTTAAGATTCCACCCCGTAGAAATATTTATATCTATGCTAATAAAATTTTTATTTATTACAATTATGGGCCCACCTGTATTAGCAGTTTTAATTTTTGAAATTATTTTGAATACATCATCCATGTTTAATCATTCAAATATATTTCTTTCCAATAGGACTGATTTATTTATTAGAAAATTTATAGTAACTCCCAATATGCACAGAACTCATCATTCTAATAAATTCGATAATCAAAACAAAAATTTTGGTTTTAATTTATCAATTTGGGATATTATTTTTAAGACTCATAAATACTATAACACTGAAAATTTAGATAATTTAAAAATTGGTATAAATGAATTTTGTTCAAAAAAAGAATTATGGATACACAAAATTTTATTACAACCATTTAAGTAATTTTATCAGTCAATTAACTTTAGTAATGTTTTTAATATAATTCTTACATCGTTAATAATAGATTCAGAAATGAAAAAACTTTGATCTAAAAATAATTTATGGTCCGGTCTTAATTTTATCGTTTTATAATTATCATTTATAAATTTTATAAGATTATCTGGGTTAGGAAACAAATTATTTATAAATTTTATTGTTAGGCCTTTTTTACCAACCTCAATTTTTTCGATTAATAATATTTTACACATTAATTTTAGATTAATTACTTCAAAAAGATTTGATACTTCAATTGGAATTTCACCAAATCTATCAATTAATTCATTTTTGAGAAGGTTTATATTATCTAAACTGTCAATTTGACCTAATCTTTTGTAAATACTTATTCGAACATCTAAATCTTCAATGTAGTTTTCAGGAATAAGAACTGGAATACCTAAATTAATATTTGGTGACCATTTATATTCTTCATTAATTTCTTCAGATTGGCTTTGTACACCGGTAACTGCCTCATTCAACATTTCTTGGTATAATTCAAAACCAACTTCTTTAATATGGCCAGACTGTTCTTCACCTAACAGATTACCACCTCCTCTAATATCAAGATCATGTGATGCTAAATTAAAACTTGCTCCCAAATGATCTAATGTTTGCATTACTTCTAATCTTTTATGTGACCTTGATTTTATATCTATAAATTGACTTGTTGTTAAATATGCATAACCCCTATTAGTACTTCTCCCAACTCTACCTCTAAGCTGGTAAAGTTGTGATAGACCAAATTTTTCTGACTTATAAACTACAATTGTATTGGCAGAAGGTATATCAAGACCAGATTCAATAATGTTTGTGGATATTAAAATATCAATTTTACCGTCATAAAATTTTTGCATTCTATTTTCTAAATCATTACCTGTCATTTTACCATGTACAACTAAATATGAAATTTCAGGCAAATATTCTGTAATAAATTTTTCGATATCAGGGAGATATTTAATCCTTGGTGATACAAAAAAAACTTTTCCTGATCTTTTTGTTTCTCTTATTATTGCATCACGAATAGTTAAGCTATCAAAAGGGAATATGTATGTTCTTACTGGTAATCTTTCACGTGGAGGTGTAGCAATTAAACTTAAATCTCTCAAACCTGTTAATGACATTTGCAGAGTTCTTGGAATAGGTGTTGCTGTCATAGTAAGGATATGAATATCTGGATATTTATTTTTTATTTTTTCTTTATGTTTAACACCAAAATGCTGCTCTTCATCAATGATAACTAAACCTAAATTTCTGAATTTAATTTTATCAGTCAGTAATGCATGAGTTCCAATAATAATATCAATCTGACCGTTTTCTATATCAGTTTTGATTAGATTGTTCTTTTTATAATTATTAAGTCTAGATAAAGATGCAATTTTTATAGGGTAACCATTATATCTATTTTTAAAAGTAATTAGATGTTGACGAGCTAATAAAGTTGTAGGAACGATTATAGCAACTTGCCTAGAATCCATCACTGTAATAAATGAAGATCTAATTGCTATTTCTGTTTTACCGAAACCAACATCACCACACAACAACCTATCCATTGGTACACCACTAGATAAATCCTTAATTACTTCATTCATTGATTTTTGCTGATCATTAGTTAATTCGTAATAAAACCTTTCATTAAAATCTTGAAATATATCGTAATTTATATTTAACTTTGGAGCTTTCAAATTTTTTCTTATAGCTGCAGTTTTAATTAATTTGTCTGCTATCGATTTAAGATTCTTTTTAAGTTTATTTTTCTTTTCATGAAAATTTAAGCTACCTAATTTATCTAATGAAATATCTGAATCTTCAGAACTGTATCTGGTTATCATATCTATATTTTCTACCGGCAAATATAGTTTATCGCCACCTGAATAATCAATCATTAAACAATCATGGGCTGCATTTGTAACATTAATTGTTTTTAAACCTCTGTAAATTCCTATTCCATGATCAATATGAACAATATAATCGTTAGTAATAAATGATGATGTTTCCTTAATAAATTTATCAACCTTAGGTATAATATTATTATTTTTATTTAGTTTTTTTGTAACAAAAAAACTCTGGTCAGATAAAAATAAGTTATTACCAATAAAAAAACCTGTTTTGATATTTTTCTTAATTAAGATAATTGACCTTGATTTATAAGAAGAATTTAAATTAATTTTATCCTGTCGGTAAACTTTATATTTATTATCAAGAATATTTAATATTTTAGTTATAGATTCTTCTGTAGTAAAAAATAAAAAAATATTAAATTTTTTTTGGAAGGTATCAAAAATATATTTTTTTATTTCATTAAAATACTCCTTATTATTTTTTACCCTCAAAGATATAAAATCTTTAGATTTATATCCATTAAAACTAATAATATTACTTGCATTTTCTGAAAATCTAAATGGATTAAACTCAATTAAGGTAGTTTTACATATATATTCATTTAAATTTTTTTTATTTATATACAATTTTTCTGGTGGTATAGCATGAACTTTATCATCTAAATTATCAAAATTCCTATCAACTAATCTCTCGTCATAATTTATATTAATTTCATTTAATCGTTTATCTATATTATCTCTTACTAAATAGTCCATTACTAAAATATAATCTGATATGATATCAAAAATTGATGTCATATCTTTATAGAATAATGGCAGCCACTGTTCACATCCTCTTAATATTTTTTTCTCAATTAGTGATTGATAAAATATATTTTTATTTGATTCTAATCCAAAGAAATTTTTATAATTTTTTTTAAATAATTTAATAGAATTTACGTCAAGAGGAATCTCTGATGAGGGGTATATATTAATTTTGTCTAAATTTTTATTAGAAATTTGTGTTAAAGGATCAAATGTTTTTATTTTTTCTACATAATCTCCAAAAGTATCAACCCTTATTGGTAATTTATAATTTGATGGGTAAATATCTATAATACCCCCTCTTATTGAATATTCCCCCTTCTCTCTTACAGTTGGAATTCTTGTGTAGCCAGTATCTGATAAAAAAGCTTTTAGTGACTCAATATTTAAATTTTTTTTGCATTTAATTTCAAATATATTTGATTTGTATGTTTCTTTACTAGGTATTTTCTGCAATAAAGCATTTACAGTCGTAATTATGATTAAATTAGTTTTATCGAATTTATTATTAAATAAATCATTTATGACATTAATTCTTTTCGATTGAATATCTTTGCTTGGAGATGAACTATCGTATGGCATATTATCCCAGGCTGGAATAAAAAAAGAATTTAATTTTGGTTCAAATATAGTTAAATTATTTTTTATTTCTTCTGCGGTCTCTCTATCTTGAGTTACATAAATTACTGGTTTTAATTTTAAAAGTTCAAAAAGTATGAATGCTTCTGATCCCTCTAGTACTTCACTAATGGTATATTTAGTGGATTTATCGAGTTTAATTTTATT
>PTLN01000066.1 GCA_002938125.1 Alphaproteobacteria bacterium MarineAlpha2_Bin1 | reverse complement strand
TAAAATAAAGGGTTTTTTTGATATCAAAGAAATATGTTTTAACAAAAGCTTATTATTAAATTCACCAGATGCAATTGATGTGCTTGTTTTTGAACCTTTTCTTTTTTCTGAGTAGGATATCCAAACTCTATTTTTACTAAATAAAATATCTAGCAAACCTCCTTGTCCTTCAGGCGAATAGTTGAGATTATGTTTAATTTCTTTTATTTTGTTATTTTTTAAGTTTAAAAGTTTAATTTTTCCAAATTTTTCTGATATTAATACATTATTATTATTTACAAAGGTAGTAGACCAGGGAGATTCAAGATCAATTATTTTTGTTAATTTAATTCCATCAGAGAGAGCTGGCGTAAATAAGCAAATAAGAATTGCTATTGACAATATTAAATATATTTGAGTTATTTTTCTTTTTATAGTCATAGTTGATTAATTAAAATTATAAGTAGAATTATAAGTATTAAAAAGCTTATAAAAATAATCAACGATTATTTCAACTATCTTTTATTTTTTATTTAGTTAATTTTTAATTATTCACATAATATTTTGCGAGGATTTCATGGAATATAGAAAACTTGGAACGTCTGATTTATCTGTGTCTCTTATTGGTTTGGGTTGCAATAATTTTTCAAGTCGTATTGATATGAACACTTCAAAATTGGTAATAGAAAAGGCTTTAGACTTAGGAGTAAATTTTTTTGATACTGCTGATGTATATGGTGGGAGAGGGGGATCTGAGCAATATCTTGGAGAAATATTAGGATCTGATAGAAAAAAAATCATATTGGCTACAAAGTTTGCTATGCCAATGGATGATTCAGGTAATCTATCTGGAGCATCACGTGAATATATTAATAAAGCGATTGAGGGAAGCCTAAAAAGGTTAAAAACAGATTGGATAGATTTATATCAAGTTCATAGACCGGACCAAACTGTTTTACCGGATGAAACAATGTATGCTTTAAATGATTTAGTTTCACAAGGAAAGGTTAGGTATATAGGTTGTTCAAATTATTCTCCAAAACAGTTGATTGACTCTCAAAATATTTTTAAGCACGACAAGTCCAAAATGTTTATATCTTGTCAAGATGAGTATTCACTTTTAGTCAGGGATATTGAAAAAGAATTTACTGATACTCTAAGATCTTTCAATATGGGATTATTGCCATACTTTCCATTAGCAAGTGGATTATTATCAGGTAAATATAATAGAAATGAAGGGTTTCCGGAAAACTCCAGGTTCTCAGTCTGGTCACAATTATCAGTTCGGTATATGACTGAAGAAAATTGGAGTAAAATTTTTAATCTAGAAAAATTTTGTAAAACAAATGGTATTAAATTATTAGACTTAGCTTTAAGATGGCTTGCTTCAAAACCATTTGTTTCAAGCATAATTGCTGGTGCAACTTCTCCAAAACAAGTTTCTGAGAATGTTGCGTCTTTGAGCAAAAAAATAACTGATAGCCAACTTAAAGAAGCTGAGGTGATTACAAGGAGTTAAAAAAATATCTCTAGCTGGATGTCAAAGGATCGGGCATATACTGATTGGCTTCTTTTTGGGCCCCTTCTGGATCAGTAAGTATTTGTTGAGCCATTTCTATCGAGTCATCTCCAACATATACTTCAGAATCATTATTTTCTATTGCTGACATTATTTTTTTCGCAACTTTTAAAGGACTTACTTTTGGCAGGTGGTCTAGACCTTCCGTCATATCTGTATCTGTTAAACCAGGGTAAGCCTCTAAAACATCAACATTAAAATCACTCAGTTGTGCTCTCAAGCCTCGGGTCAATGCAAGTGTTGCATGCTTGCTTGCGCAATATGTTCCACAAAATGGATAAGTTACTTTCGCTAGTGTAGACATTACATTTACAATAACACCTTTTTCCTCGTTATTTTTATTTTTGACCAGTAAAGGCCAGAACATATTACATACATTTAGTGGCCCTAAGTAATTAACCTCTATTTCCTCTTGAGCATTAATTAGTTTATCCTCACTAGTAAGTATTGGTATGTTATGAAGTACACCCGCGTTATTAATCAAAATATCAAGAGAAGAAACTTTCTCTCTTGCTTTTTTTATACTCTCAATATCTCTTACCTCCATGACTAACTCAACTAGTCTATCATCATTTATAAAATTTAGGCTGCCAGGTATTCTGCAAGTGCCATATACTTTTGATACGCCCTTATCCAGTGCTTGAGATATTAATGATTTACCTATACCTCTATTTGCTCCTGTAATAAGTATTGACTTTCCTTCTAATTTCATTTTTTTACCTTTTAGTTATTTCTATGTTAGGGAGAATTTTTTCACCAAAATCTTTGATGCCTTGCTTAAAATCAGCCCAAGCAAACATAAACCCTGCCGGTTTTGTTCTTTCTATGATGTCATTTATTTTATTTGCTACATTTTTGAATGATCCATATATACATGGGTGAGCGCCAAAAGCCATATTTCCTTCCTCAACAGGAGCATTTTTGGCTGTTCTAAGCGCTTCTAATGTTCCTTCCTTATTTTTATCACCAGAACCGCCAAACAACATTGTTTCAATAGCTGGTAAATCAGATTTTTCTACAATTTCATTTACAGTTTTAGTAGCTTCTTCGTCGGTATCGCAAGCAAGCAAATGAAAAAGAAGATAATTCCCAAATTTTCTCTCTTTATTTGAATTAACTTCTTCCTGCAATCTTTTTAGTGCGTTTGGATTAGCGATAATAAATCTATAATCTGCAAAATTTTCAACAAAATTCAAACCTTGTTTAGATTGTCCTGCACTAACTATATTAATATGTGATTTAGGAACTGGGTAACATTTGCAATCGGTAAGATTAAAATATTTTCCATCAAAAGTTGTTTCTCCATTCTGCCAAAGCTCTCTTAAAATAGTCACATATTCTGCTGCGAGTGTATATCTATCGTTATAGTATTCATCACCTGGCCAAAGGCCCATTTGAGAGTATTCTGGTTTATTCCATCCTGTAACCGCATTAAGTCCAGTTCTGCCGTCACTTATTTGGTCTAATGTTGAAATCATTCTAGCAGCATAGGTTGGGTGCACTGCTGGCATTGAGACAGTAGGGAAAAACTTTATTTTTTCAGTTTTTGCAGCCAAACCTGCTACAAGATTAAATGGCTCAAGGCATTCATCCCAGCAACCTGTATCTCCACCAAAACCCCTAAATTTAATCATAGGCAAAACATAATCAAATCCATTTTGTTCTGCCAATTGGGTAATTTGTAAATTATCAGAAAATGTTGGGGCGTATGGCTTATAAGCGCTACTCATAAGATATCCATTAGATCCGTTTGGTAGAAAGACACCAAAATCAACCATAACTTTTTCCTTTCAATATATCGTAATGTATCTTTTTAAACCCTATGCACATTTTTATAAAGTTTGGACCAATTTGGTGTCCAGTTATTACTAAGAAACCTATTTATCTACAAGCTTTATCGACTTCTTTTGCAACTTTTAACTTTTCCTCTTGAGCATCTTGAAAAATAAGGACTTAAATCAATAACAGGTATATTTTAGATTATCCATATTCCGCAATACATTAACTATGTACAAATAGTACATAAACAATAAATTTTTGACAATAAATCTAATCTTAAATAACTTTGAAAATTTGAAATATTATTTCCCAAATTAATAGTATTTTAAAATATTTTTTTATAAAAATTTTCTTATTTAGGTGATAACAAAAGTAAGCTAAAAAATAATTATAAAAAATTTCTATATTTCATATACTTAAAGAGTGTATTTGATGTTAATTATATGAGAGTCTAGTATTTATGAATGTCTAACTCTTAATAATTGAATATAATTTTAAACTGAGCTAACCTTGTTGTTATTAGTAAATAATTTATGGAGGATTTTCACTTTGGATCGTAGATCGTTTCTTAAAAATTCAGCAGCTGCATCAGCGCTGATGACTGTTCCCCTCGCAAGCAAAGTTGCTTCAGCGGGAAAAAAGAGTAACTCTCTTATATTCGCTTCACCTGGTACACCTCAAAGTCTTGATAGTGAGTTTGATACTAGTCTTGGTACATTTGATTTTATCAGTGCTTGCTATGATAGTCTGATTGCTTATGACACAATGCCAGACCCTAAAGACCCTGATGCTAAAAGGGAAGACTTAAAAAAATATCCTGATAGACCTAGCGGACATAAGATGTATGGAAAGCTAGCTGAGAGTTGGAAAATAGCTCCAGATATGACTTCTGTTACCTTTAATTTAAGAAAAGGTGTAAAGAGTCATTGGGGTAATGAGCTTACAGCTGAAGATGTTAAATGGTCATGGGATAGAAAACTTGCATTAGGAGCAATTGGTGGATTCTTTGCTTCAGTTATTGGACTTTCAAAACCTGAGCAAATTCAAGTTGACGGAAAATATACCGTATCATTTAGACTTGATAAACCTGCCCCAATGTTAATGAGGTTACATAGAAATCCTTATAACAACATTTTAGATAGTAAAAAATGTAAAGAAGTAGCTACAGGAGATGACCCATGGGCAAAAGAATGGCTTAAGAATAATGTAGCAGGTTATGGCCCTTATAATTTGGTTTCCATTGACAGAGGAACTTCTGCAGTTGCGAAAGCTAGGAAAGATTACTGGGGTGGAAAAGCCGCTATTGATACTTTCATTATGCAAGAAGTAACATCTTCATCACAAAGAGCTCAACTAGTCAAAAAAGGTAGTGTTGATGTAGCACAGTTTCTTACACCTCTAGAAGTTGCAAGCTTGAAAAATGCACCAAACGTTGCAATTGACTCAGTGCAATCTTCTTGGATGGATTGGCTGCATCTAAATTGTGCAGAAAAACCATTTAATGATAAGAGAGTTAGACAAGCAATGAATTATGCTTTTCCTAAAGCAGCTGCAATTAAGTCTGTCTATCAAACGTATGGCAAGGTTTTAGAGGGGGTTATGCCGGATATCTATCCTGGTTATGTGCCTGGAACTACATATAATAAGCAAAATCTAGACAAAGCTAGAGATCTTTTAAAAGATGCTGGTTACCCGAATGGTTTTGAGACATATGTAATATATGATGCTGGTCAGACCTTCCAAGAACCGCTTCTGGTTCTTTACAGAACTGCTTTGGAACAAATAGGAATTAAGCTGACACTCAAAAAGACACCAAGTGCTTCATACTTTAAGGAAATTGTTGCTAAGAAACACCCTTTAACTTTTTATCGTGATGCACCATGGTCACCAGATCCGGGTTATGCTTTGAACTTGTACTATTTGTCATCTTCATTTGTTAATTACTCAAATTATAACAATCCAGAAGTTGATAAAATATTGACTGCAGCAGCAAGTGAGGGTGACGCAGCGGCTAGATTTGAAATGCTTGACAAATGTCAATCAATTATTCTAGATGATGCACCTGTTGTGCTTATAAGTAATCCAGATTTCTCTTTGGTTAGAAATAAAGATCTTAAAGGATATACCTATAGAACATACAATCATACAGTTGCTGGTGATTTCTACTGGTCTTAGTAGTATAATATTAATTTGGACAGCCATTCTATTTTAGTTTGGCTGTCCAAAGGTTTAGTTTAAAAAAATGAAAGTACTTTATCTTTATTGCAAAGACCGTCCTTTAATAGGTTTCGGTTATTTTTTTGTTTTCTTCTTAGTAATTTTAGCAATTTTCGCTGATCTTATTTGTCCGTGGCCGCCTCAAACAGCAAATCCAGATGATTATCTTCAAGCTCCGAGCTGGAGACATCTATTTGGAACTGATGAGACGGGTATGGATATATTTAGTCGGTGTATTTATTCAATTAGACTTGACCTAAGCATAGCTTTTTTAGGAACGGCTGTGTCGGCAATTGTAGGTACAGCAATTGGTGCTTTAGTTGGTTACTATGAAGCAAGAGGAAGATTAAAAACAGTTTTTAGTAGTTTCACCATGCGTGCTTTAGATGTTATTCAATCATTCCCTGTATTTGTTTTTGCGATAGCACTTGTAGCTATTTTTGGACAAGGTCTTTACAGTATTATTGCAGCCATTGCATTTGTAAATATGCCAATATATGTGAGACTAATGAGAACTCAGGCTTTGTCTATTAGACAGATGCGATATGTTGAAGCTGCTTACCTTTCTGGTCTCTCAGATGTAAGGCTTATAATTAAACATATAGTTCCAAATTCAATGGGACCTATATTGAGTCATTTATCCGTTAACGTAGGTTGGTCTGTTCTTTTAGCTGCGGCTTTAAGTTTCGCTGGCGCTGGAGTTGAGGCTCCTACTCCAGAGTGGGGAAGCATGATTGCTGTTGGTTTTAAAAATATTGTAACTGGTCAATGGTGGCCATCAACTTTCCCCGGTATAGTTCTAGGTTTAACTGTTTTTAGTTTTGCTTTAATTGGAGCAAGTGTTGAGGTTTTAGCTGATCCAGTTAGAAGAAGAGCGGCTATAGCTAAATATTAGAAATTATTTTGAAAGAGGTTTGGATGGCGCTTTTAAGGTATATAGGAAGAAGATTATTATTTGTTTTACCTCAACTTTTTGGAATAGTTGCAGTAAGCTTTTTCCTTTTAAAAATGATACCTGGTGATCCAGCTTTACTTATGCTTGGACCTCTTGCATCTCAAGAAGCTATTGATGAAATAAGGTCAGTCATGGGTCTCGATAAATCACTTATTGAACAATTCATAATTTATCTTGAAAGAGTTTTGTCAGGAGATCTTGGGACTTCCTGGCAAACAACCAAGCCTGTAATGGAAGATTTACTTAAAAGGTTTCCTGCAACTATGGAGCTTGTAACTTTATCTTTACTTTTTGCTTTAATTATTGGTATTCCGATTGGGATACTTGCCTCACTTTTGAAAAAATCAATTATTAATAAATTTTCAACATATTATGGTTTGCTTGCTGGTTCACTTCCAGACTTTTGGTTGGGCTTAATTTTTATTTTTGTCTTTTATACTATTCTTGGTTGGGCGGCTGCCCCAATGGGTCGTTTAGATCTGGGAATTTTACCTCCAACAGTAGTTAGCGGTTCCTATTTTATTGATTCTTTGATTGCGGGAGATTGGGAAACTTTTGGTAATGTTGTCGCTCATTTAACTTTACCGGTATTAACTCTAGGATTAATCAATGCTGGCCCAATTATAAAAATGACACAATCTACAATGGATCGACTATTAGAATCTGATCATATTCGGTATGCAAGAAGTTGTGGGTTAGGTGAATTCCAAATTGTTAGAAGAGCTTTCAGAAATTCTTTACCTTCGGTTTTGACTATAGTCTCAGTTTTATATAGTTTTTTGATCGGTGGAGCCGTTTTGGTTGAAATTGTTTTCAGCTGGGGAGGTGCGGGACAATATGCTTTATCCGGAGTTCTTAATGCTGATATAAACCCTGTTATGGGTTTTGTTGTCTGGTCAGCAATACTATGTCTTGTTTTATATTTGATTGTCGATCTTTTGTACTTCGCCATAGATCCTAGATTGAGAGATTAAATGAACACAGAAATCTCATTATCTCTTAATAATTTGACTGTTGATTATCCTGGCTATAAAGGGTCAGGTACAACAGCAGTCAAAGATGTTTCTTTTTCTATTTCAAAAGGTAAAGTTTTAGGTCTTGTAGGAGAATCAGGGGCTGGGAAAACTTCAATAGCTAGAGCCATAACACGTCAGTTAGTTGAACCTGGAGAGATAACAGGAGGAGAAATATTTTTTGAAGATAAAGATATTGTAACAATGTCTCAAAAAGATCTTAAGAGTTATCTAGGGTCCCAGATTTCATTGATTGTCCCAAACCCGAAAAGTGAGCTAGATCCATTACTTACTATAGGTCGCCAATTAGGTGATGTTGTTAGAACACACCTAAAATTAAGTAAAAGTGAGACTAAACAGGCTGTGCTTGATGTTCTAGAAGCTGTTCAGATTCCAGATCATAATTCAAGATTTTCTGCTTATCCCCATGAATTAAGTGGAGGAATGGCACAAAGAGTAATTATAGCCATGTCGTTAATTTGTAATCCAAAGTTTGTTATTTCGGACGATGCAACAAGTGGTTTAGATGTTACGGTTCAAAGAGAAATAATGAAACTAATGCAGAAGATAATTAAAGAAAAGAATCTTTCTGTTCTATTTATAACAAGAGACATAGGCTTAGCGGCTCATTTTTGTGATCACTTAGGTTTGTTATTTAGAGGACAGATAGTTGAATTAGCCCCTATAAACGAGTTTTTTAAAAATCCTATTCATCCATATAGCTTAGCTTTATTATCTGCTTTTTCTCATTCAGCAAAGTGGAGAAAGGTTTACTCTACAGATCCAGAAAAATGGTCAAAAGAATTTTTTAAAGACGGAAACGTGCCTAATTCATTGATAGAGGTTGATGAGGGGCATTTGGTGAGAATGGAAAAATAATTACGATAACTCATTTTTTAAAGGTTTTTTATGAAGATACTTGAAGTAAAAGATGTGGTAAAAGTTTTTAAAACCAGGGGTGGAGATGTAAGGGCTCTGAACGGTGTCAGTCTAGAGATCGATGAAGGAAAGACTGTCGGAGTCGTAGGTGAGTCTGGTTCTGGTAAAACTACCTTAGGGCGTATGATTGTTGGTCTTATTAATCCAAACAAGGGCTCCATATCTTTTGAACAACGTTCAATAGGTAGTAAAGTTAATATTAGGCACCCTGATATAAGAGGTAAAATTCAGTTAGTTTTTCAAGAACCTTCAGAGTCCTTAGACCCTAGGATTAAGGTAGGAGATTCTATTTGCGAACCATTAAAAGGACTTCGTATAGAAAAGTCAGAATGGAACTCCAAATTAGAAAATGTTTCAAAAAAAGTTGGGCTTTATGGACCGCAACTTTCAATGTACCCTTCGCAATTAAGTGCAGG
>PTLN01000065.1 GCA_002938125.1 Alphaproteobacteria bacterium MarineAlpha2_Bin1 | reverse complement strand
GGCTATATGCACAATAGAGTAAGAATGATCGTTGGGTCATTTCTTGTAAAGAATTTATTGATTGACTGGAGAAAAGGCGAGAAATGGTTTTGGGATTGCCTATTAGACGCTGATTTAGCAAATAACTCTGCAAGCTGGCAATGGGTTGCAGGTTCTGGAGCAGATGCAGCACCGTATTTCAGAATTTTTAACCCTATATTACAAGCTAAAAAATTTGATCCTGATGGAGAATATATAAAAAAATTTATTCCAGAGTTAAGAGGTCTACCAAAAAAATATATATTTTCTCCATGGGAGGCTCCTGATTATATTCTAGATAAATCTAAAATTGTATTAGGTAATAACTATCCAAAACCAATTGTAGATATAAAATTATCTAGAAATAGAGCGCTAGATTTATTTAAACAAATATCATCATAAATAATGGCAAACAAAAAAAAATTATTATTAATACTGGGTAACCAGTTATTTCCAATCAACGAAATAAGGAAAACTGGGATCGATAATATTTTTATGGCTGAGGATTATGGCTTATGTAATGAACACAAACATCATAAATTAAAAATCCTAATTTTTTTATCAGCTATGAGGGAATATAAAAAATATTTAATCAAAAATAAATTGAATGTACATTACTTTTCAATTAATGATAGCTTTCAAAAATCTTACGAAGAAAAAATTAAAATTGTATTAAATAAAAATAATTATAAAGAAATAAATTTTTTCGAAATTGAAGATAAATTTTTCTCTGAGAGAATTTACAAACTTTCACTTACTTTGGATCAAACCAGTTTTAATGAAATTAAAAGCCCAATGTTTTTATCTGATAAAAACTATTTTGCAAAAGCTTCAGATAATAAATCAATTAGGCTTACACCGTTCTATAAAAAATTAAGAAATGATCTTTCACTATTGATAAACAATGATGGAAGTCCAGTAGGAGGAAAATGGTCTTTTGATGAAGAGAATAGAAAAAAAATACCTAAAAATCTCAGTCTGCCCAAGAAGCCAATAAATCTTGTTTATAATGATTTTCAAGAGTTAAGTTTATTTATAAATAAGAAATTTTCTAAAAATCCTGGTAATTTAAAAAATACTTGGATTCCAATAACTAGAGATGATTCTCTTAAATGGTTAAATAGTTTCTTAAAATATAAATTAACGAATTTTGGCGATTATGAGGATGCAATTAATTCGGAAAATAATTTTCTTTTTCATAGTGCTTTGAGTGTCATATTAAACCTAGGATTAATTACCCCAAAAGAGCTAATTGAAAAGTTAAAAAATTTTAAAAAAAATAACTACGTACCTCTAAATTCATATGAAGGGTTTATTAGGCAAATTATTGGCTGGAGAGAGTTTATTAGATGTGTTTACCATAGATATGGTGATACTATGATAAATTCAAATTATTGGAAAAGTAAAAGATCTATGAAGCAATCTTGGTATTCTGGTAATACTGGGATCATTCCCTTGGATGACTCAATTAAGCATTGTATAAATTATGGTTACACGCACCATATTCCCCGCTTAATGATTATAGCAAATATAATGACTTTAGCAGATATCCATCCAGTTGAGATTTATAATTGGTTTATGGAGATGTTTGTTGATTCCTCTGATTGGGTTATGGTTCCTAATGTTTTTGGGATGGGAACCTTTGCAGATGGTGGAAAATTTTCTACTAAACCATACATCTGTGGATCTAATTATATTTTAAAAATGAGTAATTATAAAAAAGCAGAATGGTGTGATATCGTTGATGGTTTATACTGGAAATTTATAGAAAAAAACAAAAATTTTTTTAAAAAAAATCCTAGATTATCAATAATGACCAGGTCTTTAGATAAGATTGATAAGAATAGAAAAAAATATATTTTTGATAAAGCAAATAATTTTATATTAACAAATACAAAGTTAATTGATAAGTAAAATATATAGTTCTTTTAATAAATAAATTGACTATCAGTAGGATGTAATATTATCTTGTTCACATCGGATTTCTATTAGAACGAAAAAATTAATTTAATAAAAAGTTTATTTTTAAGTGAAAATTTTGAATAAATATAAAATAGCATCGTTTTATCAATTCTTAGATTTTTTTGATTACAAAGAATCCAAAAAAAATATCGAGTTGCTTTTATTAAATAAAAATATTACTGGTACAGTCCTACTGGCATCAGAGGGTATAAATGCGACTATTTCAGGAGATAGTATCTCATTGGATAAAACTTTAGATAGTTTAATGAAAATAGTAAATATAGATAAACTAAATATAAAATTTTCTTATTCTTTAAATAGACCTTTTAAAAGGTTAAGAGTTAAAATAAAAAATGAGATAGTTACTATGGGCATTTCTAACGCAAAACCCCAAAAAGATACCGGTACATTTGTTGACCCAGTTGAATGGAATAAAATCATTAACGATAGCTCTACTATTATTATTGATACAAGGAATTTCTATGAAGTATCAATTGGTTCATTTGCTAATTCATTATCCCCCAACACTAAAACTTTTAGAGAATTCCCTAAATGGGCAAAGAATAACCTTGATAAAAGTAAGAATTCTAAAATAGCAATGTTTTGTACTGGAGGGATACGTTGTGAAAAAGCATCCTCTTACCTTAAGTCCATTGGATTTAAAGATGTATTCCAACTTAAAGGTGGTATACTTAAATATTTAGAGGATATAGAAAAGAAAGATAGTTTATGGAAAGGGGAATGTTTTGTTTTTGATGAACGAGTTTCTGTTGTTCATAATTTAGAAGAAGGCAACTATAATATGTGTCACGCTTGTAGGATGCCAATAAATGATAGTGATATGAAAAATAACAAGTATATTAAAGGAGTAAGCTGTTCACATTGTTTTAATAAAACCTCTGATGAAGATAAAAAAAGATTTTTAGATAGACAAAAGCAAGTTGAATTATCTAAATTAAATAATACTGACCATTTTGCTTCTCAGAAAAGATAATTAATATGGCAAATCTTCCAATTTTATATTCATTCAGAAGGTGTCCTTATGCAATGAGAGCTAGAATGGCTATATATGTTAACCGGATATCGTGTGAGTTGAGAGAAGTAAAATTATCAAATAAACCTAGAGAAATGTTATTAATATCTCCTAAAGGAACTGTACCAGTTTTACAATTAGAAAATGGAGAAGTATTAGAAGAGAGTTTAGATATAGTTTTTTGGGCTTTCAATCTAAATAATGAGACAAAAACTTATAAAAATTATAAATCTAATGAAAACAAATACAATGATTTAATCTCAATTATAGATAATTCTTTTAAATATAACCTGGATAGATATAAGTATCCTGATAGATATTCAGACATTGATATAAATTTTCATAGAAATGAATGCTTAAAAATAATTAAAGATTTAAACTCAATATTGTTGAGAGATAAATATCTGTTTTCTGATCAAATTGGTATAGCAGATATTTGCATTTTTCCTTTTATTAGACAGTTTAGAATTGCTGATACAAGGTGGTTTGATGAAGAAATGAATATGAGTGCTGTTCTAGAATGGTTTTTACGTATTAATGAATCAAAAATTTTTAATAAAGTAATGATTAAGTATGAACCCTGGTTAGAAAATTATAAATCAGTAATTTTTAATAACTCACAATAAGAATTTGTATAAAATGGTTGATAAATCAAATTTTTTACCTGAAGGAACATCTATAATTGTTATAGGATCAAATGGTGGAATAGGAGAGGCAATATATAAAACTATCGAATCTAATTATACATTTAATAATGTAATTGGTTTATCACGTAAATCTGAAATTAAAATTAACTATTACTCTGAAGAGTCTATAAAAAAAGCTGCTGATTATTTTATCTCAAAATCATTAGATATAAGAATGATAATCAATTGTGCTGGATTTTTATACGATAAAGATTTTTTACCTGAAAAGTCTATCAAAGACATTAATATTGATCATATGCAAAAATCATTCTACATAAATTCAGTAGGACCAGCTTTAATTATGAAGTATTTTTTTCCGATTATACCTAAAGAAGGAAAATTTATTTTTGCAAACCTCTCAGCTAAAGTTGGAAGTATATCTGATAATAAATTAGGTGGGTGGTTTTCCTATAGATCATCTAAAGCAGCACTTAACCAATTAGTTAGATGTATGTCAATTGAACTTAATAGAAGAAATAAAGACTCTATTTGTGTTGCTATGCACCCTGGTACAGTGGATACAAATCTATCCAAACCTTTCAAAAAGAAAGGACTAAATGTAAGGTCACCTAATATTGCCGCAAGTGAAATATTAGATGTTTTATCATCGCTTGATGAAAGTCATAATGGAAAGTTTCTTGATTACAAATTTAAGGAGATAGCTTTTTAAGATTAGTTTTTATAATAGTTTATAATAATTATACCAATTATAACTAATAATAAACCTATTACTATTTCTAAATTTATTTTTTCTTTATAAATATAAATACTCATAATTGTTACACAAAATACACCTAAACCAGTCCATGAGGCATAGACTATTGATAGAGGTAAATATTTAATTGTTACACTTAGGAAATAAAAAGAAAATATATAACATATAACCAAAGTAATAGTTGGTATAATTTTAGTAAAACTCTGTGATGCTGGTAAAAATAAAGTTCCAGTAACTTCAAAAAAAATAGCTAGCGATAAGTATACATATTTAACCATAATTAAATAGAAATTTTATTAATAATTTGCATAATCAGTCTCTTTAAACATATCAATAATTTTTTTTGATGGTTTTTGAATTTTTCTTGTTTCTAAATTAAAAAATGCACCTTTGCTATTGATTTGCGCTGATAACTCGTTTTTGTGGTTATAAATTTTAATTATTCTTTCCCATTTTTTTAAATCATTTGGCACACTATATATTTCAATATTTACTTCAATGTATTCATCTTTAAATATTTCTTTAAAAAACTTAATTTCAGAATTAAATGTGACTGGTGCAATATTTTCTTCAAGGAAAATTTTATCCATGCCTGATTCCTCGTTCATTTGCCAAAGTGCTTTTAAGCCAATATTGTAATATTTATCTTCACCGACATGATTATTGAGGTCTATTAAATCTTTTGTTATTTTATATTTTTTTTTACCCAAATTTCATTCCATTATTTCTATTTTAGCTATTAGATCTGCCAACTAAGTTGTCTGTTTGTATATAAAAATTTTTTGTATGTATATATTGTAATTTTTTTGCACGAAATTTGCACGTAGTATGAATATTTTAAATGGCAAACCCTATAAAAACGTAATTTAAATAGCAGATAAGGTGGCTCCCCGGCACGGATTCGAACCGCGGACCGTTCGGTTAACAGCCGAATGCTCTACCGCTGAGCTACCGGGGAACAAGCAAAGAAAACTCCCAAAATCTCTCAGTTTTCGTATATAACTAAGTGTTTTTTAGCAATCGGATACTACTACCGTTTATACCTGTTTTCAACTGTTTTTACCTGTTTCAAAAACTGAAAAAGAAACTGAAAACTCCGGTACGCTCATTAAAACCGGATGCCTCTTTTAAATATATAAATATAGTTTGAGTTAATTTATCTCAGAACTCTGTGGATTACGGGATTTATTTTTTATTAGTATCAGAGATTTTTTTAAATTCATATACAGATATAGTTGAAGAATATTTTGTAAGCCATTTCCAAGTATTTTTTCTACTTATCATACTAGAAATTTTCTTATTTAATTTACCAACTAAATGATGAAAAACTGGAAAAAGTAGAATATTTACATAACTATGTTGAATTATTTCAAATCCAGATACATTAGATAATTCTTTCATCTGGTGGAAGGTTTTACTTCTATGTTCAACTCTTGGGTCTTTTGAGTGTGATTTGTGAGATTTTTTTCCTAATATTCTTCTTAATGGATTAATTAAGTCATTATAAAAAGTATTTATTGCTTTTGTAATATTTGAACCATTAGGAACCGCTATAATTAAATTCCCACCTTTTTCAAGGATTCTGTTTATTTCAATCATATGGGGTAATGGGTCATCATAATATTCAATTACTGCGACATCTAAAACAGTATTTATACTTTTATCTTTGATATCTAGTTTATCACCGTCTGCAACTTCAAATAAATAATCTGGATAAAGATTTTTACAACGTTCTATCATTTTTGGAGAAATATCAATTCCTAGATAGTCCTCAGGTGAAAATAGCTGACAGTAATCTCCTGTTCCACAACCAATATCAGCTACCTTTCCATAAATTTGTTTATCTATTACAAAATCTTTTACGGCTAGAAACCTTAAATAAAAAGCATGGTTTTTGAAACGCTCATGCCAATTACTTGCATAATTGTCAAAATGAGTTGTTACAACATCTTTATGGTTTGTCATTGGTATCGTTATATGAAGATAAATAGTAATTTAGTTCAGTTTTATTAAAATATACTTTACATAAATTTAAGTATTCGTCTAGAGGGGTAACAAAAAAACTTTCAAAATATAATGGCAATCCATTTGTAGGAGTAAATCTACTATTAAAACTATTTAGGCCTTTTATATAATGACCCCAATCTCTTGATTTTTGAGTCTCCCAGAAACTTAATAATTGTACTTTTTCATTAATTTTATCAGTAATATCTATCATAATATTTGGAGGTAAATTTGTATAAACTTGATATGCCCAAATTTCAAATTCTTTGTTTTTGTTAGTTCTATTTATATAGGCTTCCATAAAAAGTTCATTTACTCGTCTATGATCATCATGGTCATCAGCAAGAAAGGGTATTAATATACAATTAGGTTTCCAATTTTCTATTAGTTTAATTAATTTTTCCAATGTACTTTTGTTTATTTGAATATTATAATTAACAAGATTTAAATACTCAATATCATAACCAGCTGTTTTTGAAACTTTTTCATTTTCATTTCTCTTTGTTGTTCCATCAGTTATATAAATTACTTTAACTTTTTTCCCTTTTTCTATTGATTTTAATAAGCTGCCACCAGCCCCTAGAATTTCATCATCAGGGTGAGGCGCTAATACAAGTATCCTATCTGAATTAATAAAATCTAAGACTAAAGGCGTAAGAGTTCTAGTAAATCTAGCAGTTGATAAAACATTAGATAATACTTTGATATCTTTAAGTTCCATCCAATCTTTAATAAAAAATTTATAAGTAATTTTACTTTTAATTATTTTTTCAATTCTATTAAAAATTCTTTTAATCAAATTCATATTTTTTACTATGATAAATTTATATATTAAGCTACCGGGGAATAAAAACAGAAAAGTTCACAAAACCTAGGTTTCCCATTTATACTTTTGAAAGCACATAATAATACCATGTAAACTTATTTACAACTGTTTTTACCTGTTTCAAAAACTGAAACAGAAACTGAAAAAGTACCCAGTTTTCAAAAACTGGAAAATTTTAGGGCAATCTGTCCATGAATTTGTCGTAATCAATGTGCATCTCTTGGTAGAGGTTTTCATACGATTAGTCGAAAATCTGGTTGGAATACGAGTAAGTTTTATTATAAAATAGATTAGCTTTAAGATGAAAGTCTTTTCATAATTTTTTCTCTTTTTTTATCAGAGAATTTTGACCAATTTTTTATTTCTTTTTTTGTTCTTCCGCATCCTATACAGATTTTATTTATATCTAGTCGGCATATTGAAATACAAGGACTTTTGATTTTTTTTTTCATAATATAAATATATTGCAATTTTTTTTCTCTTCAAGGAATGAATTATAATATACCCAAATAATTGAAGGTATTAGAAATCAAGGTAAAATATTTTTTTTATTATAAAAAATTTTTTTTAATAGTTAAATTTTTTCTTATTTTAATTTTATTATGTAGTATCAAATAATTAATTCTTCTAATAATGCATTAAAAAATATGATAGAGATGCTAGAAAAAGCAATTAAAAATTTTTTAAATGCAATTTCATAAATATTAGATTAAAAACTAATATTAAATTATTTAAAGCGGAATAAAAATCATCTGTTTTAATTACTGCTTCTAAATACTAATAGAACAAATATTTAAAAAATGTACTTATAAAGTTTAGGATTATATTGCAACATGGAGGAATAAAATTTTGCTTCATATTTCAAAAAGTTTTCACAATAGTTTCCTAATAAAGTAAAGGAATATTTATGATCATAAGTAATTAATCTTGCTCTTAATTTATGAAAAAAATTATATGATTATAAATAATGCAGGTTTATTAGGGCCAACACCCTTAAAACAACAAACCATTATGAAGGAGTATAGTTTGTGGTTATTACGATTTATTTTATAAAAAAAATATAGTTGATCCATTTTGACTGGTTGAGGGTTTTTTACAAATATATAACAAACTAAATATAAGAAAGTTACTATAAAATCCCTAACTTTCGATTCAAATATTGAAATACAGGTACTTAGTTTTGTGATATATTTCTTCAAAAACTTCAACTACTTAATATTTAAATTTTCTTTCAATTCTATTTAAGTAAGGGTTTAGTTTATATAATTTTTTAATGGACAATGTAAAACAAGAATCGCTAACGAAATTGCGATTTAAGGTGATGAGGATTAAGTAAAAGGATTGAACTATATTCTAGAAAATCTAGATTCTCCTCATACTGGACAATCTCATAGATAAAACACTAAAAAAGTGCAATATTTGCAAAAAAATTAATTTATTGAGCTGAAAATACTCTAATTTAAGCATATACCCTTGACATTAGGTCAAACGATCACTAAATCCCTTTTATCATTCGGCACTCCTGCAAATCGAGTGCTAATTCTATTTTAGGAGGGAAAATTATGAAATTTAGGCCTTTACATGATCGAGTTCTTGTTCGTCGTGCTGAAGAGGAGGAGAAAACAGCGGGTGGAATA
>PTLN01000064.1 GCA_002938125.1 Alphaproteobacteria bacterium MarineAlpha2_Bin1 | reverse complement strand
TAAAATTTAACATTATCTTCCTTTCTTTCATATAGCAGGTAAATTTTTATTAATGGCTTCTATGCTGGTTGATGCTAAAAATGTAGTAGTTCCCCACTTAAGTATTAGTAAATTTTGGGATGATATAAACAAATATAAGGCAACCTTAATGGTAGCAGCTGGTGGAGTCTGTAATATGCTATATTCTCAACCTGCAAACTCTAACGATTCAAACAATTCATTAAGGTTAATTTATGCGGTACCTATACCAAATGAATTTTCTTTTAATTTTGAAAAAAGATTTGATGTTAAATTCATTGAAGCATATGGTTCTACAGAATTAAATGTTGTAGCATGTAGTGAACCTGGGAAAACTCCACCAAAATCTTTTGGTAAACCTTTAAGTGATTATGAAATGTCAATTTTTGATGAATATGATCAAATTTGCCCCCCAGGTGTACCCGGTGAGATTGTAGTAAGACCAAAAAAACCAAATATTATGATGGAAGGTTATTATGGACTTCCAGAAAAAACTTTAGAAGTAATAAAAAATTTATGGTTTCATTCAGGTGATCAAGGCTATGTAGATGAACAAGGTTATTTTTATTTTCTCGATCGTTTGACTGATTCTATGAGAAGGAGAGGGGAGAATATATCATCATTTGAGGTCGAAAAGATTGTTACTGAACATGATGGTATTTCAGAATGTGCTGCAATCGGTATAAAATCAGAAATGCAAGAGGATGAAGTTAAAATTGTGGTCGTAAAAAACAAAGATGTTAATTTAACTGAAGAGGAATTACTTTATTATTGTTTAGAAAAAATGCCGTATTTTATGGTGCCTCGTTTTATTGAATTTAGAGAAGAACTTCCAAGAACAGCTCTTACAAAAGTCAAAAAAGTTGTACTTAGGAAAGAAGGAATAACGTCCAAAACATGGGACTGTGAAGCCAATGGAATAAGAGTTACAAGAGATGGTATTAAAAAAATCTGAAATTTTAATTATTTTTTGTTATTTCTAGCTATGCTAAAAATTATACCCGTATGCTTATTATGAAGTTCGCAAATATCAAATAATTTGTTAAAAATTAACTCTTTATTTTTTGCATCTGTTAGTATTGTTATATATGCTGCTTCCCCAAATTCTCCAAATTGCTTATCATCAAATAAATCGCTAGATCTTCCATAAGAAACTATTATATTCTCAACGCCATCATCTTCATGCATTGTTTCAAGTACTTTTTGACCATAATCTTTATGAACCATTGCAATAATTTCATAATTTGAAGTAACCATAACAATTATGCCAATTTTTTTAGAACAGAATCTGGGATATATGTTGCTACTTGTTCTAGTTTAGTTACATACATTATGCCTTTACCTGGGGTATCTAATTTTCCAGCTAAGTACATTGCTTCAAACACCATATCTGCCTGATCTTCGGAAACTATAATTCTTATTACCTCTTTCTGTTCATCTACTGTCACACCTAGTAGACCCATTCTTTCTCTAATACCTGTTCCACGCGCATAATTAATTGTTGCTCCTTGTGCTCCTATATTTTTAGCAGCCTCGAGAACTTCTTCAGCTAATCCTGTTTGAAGTATACAAGTAATTAAACAGGCATCTGATAAGTAGGTTATATTTCTTTCACTCATTTACTTTCCTCTTCGTCTTCAAATTGACTTTTGTGAGATTTATTTATTATTTGAATAATAAGACCCATTGTAAGAACAGCTACGATAGGACAAATACTAGCAAGTGATAGAATTCCAAATCCTTCCACTGCTGAGACTGCATTTCCTAGTCCAAGTCCCATTGCTAAAACTAGTGGGACTGTTACTGGACCAGTTGTAACACCAGCACTATCCCATGCAACATTAACAAATTCTTCAGAAGAAAAAATTGTTAATATTATTCCTATTGCATAAAGTGGTAATAGCACAGTTGCTAAATCAAAACCGATAATTAGTTTAGATATCCCTAATGCTATTCCCACAGCAACTCCTCCAGCTACGCTGTACATAAGCATAGATTTTTTAAATGCACCTTCAGTCAATTTTTGTACAGTTAAACCAAGGGCATTAAGAGCTGGCTCTGCTAAAGTAGCACCAAACCCCATAAGAAAAGCAAAACCAATAACTATTATTAGACCTACAAGTTCTGGAAAAATAGGAGAAAACTTACTTATAGGGAGTTCCATAAATGCCGCGGGCAAAATGCTACCGGTTTGTGTGCCAATAGCCCCTAACCCATAAGTTAAACCTATATTAAAAATACACATACCAATTATAGATAAAGTCAGACCATATATTGTTATCATTCTATTTGGTAGTGATGATCTTAAAATCACAAATAGAACAAATAACAAAAATAAAACTAATGGTAATATAGCTCTTACACCAAGAATAATTTCTACAAGGGGAGTTTTTTCCCAAATACTTGGAATAGGTTTTGCTATTTCTGAAGCTGCTGCTGCTGCTGTAATAATTTCTTCTGGAGTTACACTAAATGAGACAATAATTGCAAGAATTAAAACTGCTAAAATTGGAAATAAAGATGCCATAGTAACAACACCAAATCCTGACAAAGAAGAATTACCTTTACCAGCAGCGTTAGCTATTCCAATTCCAAGCGATAGGACCAACGGAACTGTTACAGGACCAGTTGTAACGGCACCACAATCCCAAGCTAAGCCTAAAATACTTCTCAGGTTTGGGTCAAGCCACGCATAGCCAGTTAAGATTACAACTGGAACTAAAGCTAGATATATCATAGGTTTTAATGACCAACCTTTGACAAATCTTATGGTTCCTATTATTGCAGCAAACCCGACTCCAGCGCCTACCATTAAAACTAAAGGGAGAGTCCAATTATTTAATATTTCATATAAATAAGGAGCCGCTTTAACATCTACAGAGGAACCAAAAGCTTGCAAGGCACCTATTGCTGGTTCAGCAAAGGTTACTCCTACTCCTAAAATTCCAATTATAACTAAGACAACAAACATAGTTGCTTTTTTTGGGAGATTATCACCTATTATTGTTCCAAATGGCATCAACCCTTTATTAAGGCCCTCCATAAAAATTGTTAAACCAATTATTACAGCTATTATTCCACCTGATAGGGTAAGAGCTGATTCTATTGGTTGTCTTAATACTAATATTTGAAAAAGCATTAGATAAGCTACTAAGGGAGCAACAGATTTTACTTGTTCTAGTATTCTTGTATAACAGTATGGAAATAGAAGTTTAAATGCCTGTGATGCATTAATTTCTATCTTTTTAGGCTTCAATGAAGCAAGGTCACCATCTTTTACAGTTGGAGTGAGAAGGTTGTAGCTAATAGTACTATGTTTGACTACTATTTTATTGAGGTAATCGGAATATCTCATTTTCAATCCTGTGATAAATAACAAAAACTAACACTAGCAACAACTTAATATATAGAATTTGTACAAAATTACAAAAAAAGATTTTTTTAAATTATATTTTTTTGAAAATTTACAGTATAGGCCTGATTTTTATAATTAATTTAGTTTGTAAGATAATGCTGAATGTATTGAATTTTAAAGGTATTTATGTAATTGTTGCAATAGTCAGTTAACCGTGTTAAAACGCAACAAATACCTAATTTTTGGCTTAAAATGTACAAATTTTTAACTTTGGGGCCCGTAGCTCAGTTGGTAGAGCAATTGACTTTTAATCAATGGGTCAGAGGTTCGATCCCTCTCGGGCTCACCAAAATTTTCTATAAATTTTTTTTTTAAAAGACAAAAAATATGTTTTTTATGGATTATTTTTTTTTGAAAGAAAATTATGTTTCATTCTAATAATAATTCAACCAATAAGAATTCATCATATTTTAGGTCTATTTGGAACATATATAAATATTGCTTCAGTGAAGATAAATTCAGTCTATCATTATCAATTTTATTGATGTTTATTTCTGGTATTTTTGAAAGTATTGGCATTTTAATTATTATCCCAATTATTGAAATTCTCACCGGAAGAGACCCTAATGAATTACATCTAGTTAGTAAGTTATTGTTTGATTCACTCAATTTTTTAAATATACCTATTAATATAGTTTATGTATTTGTTCCATTCTTCATTTTGATTTTGCTTAAATCATTAGGAATAATAATTAGCAATAATTACGTAAATAAAATAGTTCATAATCTCACAGAAAAAAACAGAAAAATTGTGATTTCATCTATAGCTACTGCAGAGTGGAAATATTTCACAAAAACACAGGTGGGGCTAATTTCTAATGTAATAAACTTAGAGACTCAGGGAATAGCTTTTGCTTCAAAATATTTAGTTATATTTTTAAATGGGGTTATTCAGTCTTTAGTCTATATTATTACTGCATTTATAATTTCATTTACTTTTAGTTTTGGTGCTATTATTTCTGGTTTTCTTTTATTTATAATACTAAATGAACTAATAAAAATAACTAAATTTTCTTCAATAAAAAGAAGAGATCTTTTTAGACAGAATGCTGCACTCTCAACGGATTGGATAACTAATATAAAAGCTTTTAAAGCAATGAATTTGGATAATAAAATCGCAGAACGAATGACTGATAAAATTAGTAAAATGAAAGATGTTGACATATTATTATCTAAAATAGGAGTTTGGATTAAAGGTTTGCAAGAACCAATTGGAGTTTTTTTCTTAATAATAACTATTATAGTTTCTGTTGAATTTTTTAATATAGAGTTAAGTGCTTTGATAGTTTCAATAGCATTGTTTTATAGAGTTTTTGGAAAGGTTGCGGGAATTCAGTCATCCATAAATGCTCTTGTTAGGGGGGAAGCTGAAATAAGGGGTGTTGAAAACTTAACTAAATCATTAAATTCACACAAAGAAAAGTATGACTCCTCTAAAAATATTCCAAACTTCAAAAATAAAATTAGAGTATCAAATTTGTATTTTTCTTATGATGATAAAGAAATACTTAAAAATGTTAATTGTGAGATAAATGAAGGGAAAATAACTGGAATAATTGGCCCTTCTGGGGCAGGTAAAACAAGTTTTATTGATTTAATTATAGGTCTCCAAGAATCAAATTCAGGTGAGATATTTATAGGAGAAGAGAATATCAATTCAATCGATATTAGAAGATGGAGAGATTCAATAGGTTATGTTCCTCAGACATTTACACTTTTATACGATACAATTAAATATAATATAACATTAGGAGATCCAAATATTACTGATGAAGATATCTATTGGGCCCTAGATTTGTCAGGTGCAATTGATTTTGTGAATAATTTACCAAATAAAATTAATGAGTCTATTGGTCAAAGTGGACAAAAAATATCAGGTGGGCAAATGCAAAGATTAGCATTATCCAGAGCTTTGATAAGGAAGCCAAAACTATTAATTCTTGATGAAGCTACAAGCGCATTAGACCCTGGAACAGAAAAATCCCTTTGTAAAACTTTTTCATCTTTAACCCCGAACACAACAATAATTGCAATTTCTCATAGAAGTGCTATAGAAAAAATATCTGATGTAACTTATTATTTAAATGAAGGTAAATTAACTAAAATTTAAAGAAATAATTTTATTTTTTAATCAATTCACATGGTGCTCCACAAGGAGCACAATTTGACGATTTATCTAATTTTGAATCTTGTTTATGTTCTAGGTTTGGGCTGTTTAAATAGTCATAGAAAACAAATAATAAAAAAACTAATATAAATATAAATTGAAAAGACTTCATTATCATAGAGCATTGTTTAAGTTTAAATAATTCCGTAATTTAAAACCAATCCAACCACCAAATAAAGCAAATAAAAACCAAACCCAACCATGAAGGCTTCCTGAGGAAATACCTCCAAGAAATGCTCCAATATTGCAACCAAAAGCTAATCTTGCTCCTATACCCATTAGTAGCCCACCGATTATTGATGCAGATATTATTTTTAGATTAAAATTATATGATAATATGATCCTCTTAGTTATTACAACGTATGTTAACGATCCTAAAATCATACCTATATTCATTAAACTACTTACCTCAGATAATAATGAACTTTCTAATGCTTGGGCAGGTCTAGTCCAATTCCAAAATGTGAAAGAATAAATATCCCCTCCCGCTAAACTCCATAACTTTCCACCCCAGACAGTAAGGCCAAAAGTTATTCCCCACGTATACCCTGAAAATAATAAACACATAAGACAAAGAACTGAGATAATTATGATAGCAATTATGTCTTTAAAATTAATAATAATTTTCTTTCTTGAAACTTTATAAAAAATAAATGCTATCCCTAACAGTATTGATGTATTTAACAATATTTTTTTTATAAAGTTAAAATCACCACCTATTAATATTGGCTTAATACTGCCAATATTAATTGCAGAAGGGAGAATTAAACTGCCAACAAATGATCCGATAACAAAAAAAACTAAAACTATCATCATTTTTGTATTACTACTTCCAACTGAAAAAAGTGTACCAGAGGCGCATCCATTTGATAGTTGCATACCAATACCAAATATGAATGAGCCGATTAGTAATGATATAGATATCGGAGCAATAGTTGGATTGTAAGATTCAAAAAAGTGAACTGTGGGTAAAATAAATAATGAGGTTAAACCTATTAACATAAATTGTTTTAAAATTGATGATGAGTCTAAATCTCTAAAAAAAACTGTCCAACCAGATGAAAATCCAAAACTTGTTGAAATAAAGGTTATGCCTAATAAAATTCCTATAAAAAACAAAATTGTATTATTAAATCCATATTCAAAAAATGTTATAGAAAGTATTAATATAATCGAAACAGCTGAGAGTAGAGCAAAACTTGAATTTTGCCTAATATTTTTTAAATACATTGTTCAATTATATATTTTTAATAATTGATTTAAACCAATATTTAATATCATCAATTTTCTTTATTTCTGTAACAATTGGTAGATTTGGATTACTAGACCACTCAACCATGGAACCATCGTAGAGTTTAACATTTTTTCTTCCTAGCAGTTCAGATAAAACAAACCAATTTGTTGCTGCCCAATGCCCTGTATTACAATAACTGACGATAGATTTATCTTTAATATTTTTATATAAAATCTTCAGTTGAGTAATATCTTTCAACTTATTATTTTTCTTATCGTAATTATCTTCCTGTGGCATCAAAATACTTGTTGGTAATCTTCCAGATTTAACAGAAGCTGGATGTTTTTCTTTTCCTCTCCACTGAAGAACTGTTCTAGCATCAATAAGCAAACCATTGCCCTGATTAATATGTTCAATAACTTCGTCAGCGCTTATATAATAAGATGAATTGTAACTAGCAATATAATCACTTTTATTTGGTTCTTTATAATTTTTATTTTGGATTAAATTTGGAAACTTAGATTTCCAATATGCATATCCGCCATCCAAAATTGATAAATTTTTATGACCATAGATTTTAAGTGTCCAATAGACTCTAGCTGCGCTTCCAAAATCTGTGGAAGAAACACCAGCAGGTACTATTATTACATGATCATCATTAGTAATTCCAATACTCTCAATCAAATTTTTAAATTGTTTTTTTGATGGCAAAAGACCTACTATATTATCCCGTTTAACACGCCAACCGTCTTTAAGATAATCACTATGAATAGAACCAGGAATGTGGCCTTTTAAGAATACATCTATTCCTCCCTTGTCGATTTTATTTCGAATATCTAGAATTTTAATATTTTCATCATCAAGTTTTGTGCTTAACCAATCGACAGTAACCAATGGAGTGGAAGCAAATGAGGAAGTTGAAATAGAAAACACTAAAAAAGAAATAAATATTAAGAAAGTTTTATACATTATGGACTCCTGTTTACTTTATAAAATTAAATTTTTTTTTTTTTAAAACAAGGGTGTTTTTAAAATAAATAATAATTTTCAATATTTTATTTATAAAGAGAGAATTTTTCTTGATTTGTATTAAATATAGAAATATTTTTACTGATCAAATAGTTTTATTGTACAAAGGTCTAGTTTCTGATGATAAATTTTGTGAAAAATTTTGGTTTTTTCAATTTTAAATATATTTTTTTAAACGATAATAAGCAAGATGAATTCGTATTAAAACGTAAGACTTATGGTTTAAAATCAGCAATTATGGTTTTTTTTATTTTTGCTTTTTTAACTTTGCTAGTTAGTGTTATTTCTCCAATTCATACGCTAGAAATAGCAAGAAAAGTTTTTACTATAAATAATATAATTTCAGCGACTGCAGCTGGTATACTTTTTGTTATTTTAAATGAGAAAAATTATAATAAAGTTTTTATAATTGTAATTCTAGTTTTAGGTCTCAATATGTTATTAGGTATAGTATCTAATAGATTAAATTTTGAAATACCAAATGCTCAAGGTGTATTTAACGACCTCCATTGGGGCCGTTATGTTGATTATTTAGTATTATTACCACTTGTTATTGTAGTTTTATCAGCTTTACTGATGAGGCCTTTGATTACTATTATAGTAATTTTACTAGCCTTATTTTATATAATTTTAACAACATACTCTTTGTTTATTGAATATGACTTATATTTTGTAGACGATTTAAATCGTATGGATGAAAGAAGAGCAGTTTATAAATGGTGGTTTATTAATTCAGGCTTATCGTTTGTTATTATTGCTGGTTGTTCATTTTTGTTGTCGTTTCAAACAAATTCTATCATTCGAGATGCATCACAAGAGGAGAGAATGAATAATGCCTTAGGTAGATATTTTTCCCCTGAAATTAGAGATGAGATTAAAAATATCGAGCTAGCTTTTGATGATGAAAAAGGAAAGGAACAGCAAGTAGCCGTTTTATTTACTGATATAAAGGATTTTACTAAAATTTCAGAAAATTTAAAACCAGAGGAGGTTGTTAAACTTTTATCAGAATATCAAAAAAGAATGATTAGAGCTGTTTTTGAAAATAAAGGTACCGTAGATAAATTTATTGGTGATGCAGTCATGGCAACTTTTGGTACCCCAAGATCAAGAGGCAATGACTCTCAAAATGCACTAAATTGTGCTCGTGATATGCAAGTATCGCTCAGACAATGGAATAAAGAGAGACAAGATTTAGATATTAAGCAAATAGAACATAGAATT
>PTLN01000063.1 GCA_002938125.1 Alphaproteobacteria bacterium MarineAlpha2_Bin1 | reverse complement strand
TTGTTCCTTCAAGTGGATCTAATGCAATATCTATTAGATTTCCTCCTTTTCCAACCTTCTCACCAATAAAAAGCATAGGAGCTTCATCTCTCTCTCCTTCACCAATAACTACAGTTCCGTTAATATCCAAATCTCCAAGCATTCTTCGCATAGCATCTACTGCAGCTTGGTCAGCTTTTTTTTCATCACCTAATCCTACTAGCTTGGATGCAGCAATTGCTGCTGCTTCTGTGGTTCTTACTGCGCCAAGAACAAGACTTCTATCAAGGCCATTTGATTTAGTCATCATAATTCCTTAAAAATTCTCAATTCTAATCATACATGGTGGTTCTGTTAGAGCATTAAGTTTTTTAATTTTTTCCATGGCAATCTTGAATTTTTTTTCATTTGTTTCGTGAGTAGTAATAATCAATGAAACACATTCACCAGGAGCTCTGCCTCTTTGTAATACAGATTCTATTGAGACAGACTGGTTTTTGAGTTCCGCAGCAATCTCAGCTAATACTCCTGGCTGGTCAATAACCTCAAGCCTTATATACCATGGACCAAATCTGTCAGTATCTAGTTTTTCAGTATGATTTTCACTTTCTAATTTACATCCAAATGGGGGTATAAAATTACCATTGGATATATCAATTAGATCTGATACCACTGCAGATGCAGTCGGCCCAGCTCCAGCACCTAACCCCTCTAAAACTAAAGGCCCAATAAAATTACCCTCGACAAAAATAGCATTTTTGACATCATCTATTCTTGATATGGATGATGTAACAGGTATCATACATGGATGGACTCTTTGTATAAATTTACCCCCTTTTTTTAGAACTATTCCAAGTAATTTTATACAGAAACCTAATTTTTCAGAATAGGTTATATCTTCAGAACTAATACTCTCAATTCCTTCCACTTGAATTGAAGAAAAATCCGGAGGGTTTCCCATCATCAAAGCAGTTAGTACTGCAAGTTTGTGTGCAGTATCAGTTCCGTCAATATCAAATGATGGGTCACTCTCCGCGTAGCCAAGCTTCTGAGCCTCTATAAGTACTTCATCAAAAGGTTTGCCAGTTTTTTCCATTTGTGTCAGGATAAAATTACACGTTCCATTCAAAATACCATAAATCTTATTTATTTTGTTAGCAGCTAAACTTTCTTTTAACAATTTAATTATAGGTATACCGCCGGCTACAGATGCCTCAAAATTAAGCATGATCGAATTTGACTCTGCAATTTTTGATAATTCAAAACCATGGTTTGCAATAAGCGCTTTATTTGCCGTTACAACATGTTTTCCTGATTTCAAAGCAATTTCGACTGACTCTTTTGCAATTCCATCTGAACCTCCAATTAACTCTACAAAAACATCTATATCTTTAGAGGCAGCTAAATCACATGGATTATCGAACCAGTCAAAATTATTTATATTCATATTCCTCTTTTTTGATTTGTCCTTAGCTGAGATTGCAGTAAGTTTTAAGAATTTTCCAGTTCTTTTGTTTATATGATCCGTATTATTAGCTAAAAGGTCAACAACACCAGAACCTACTGTTCCCAAACCTGCTATTCCAATGTTAAGAGAGCTACTCAAAGTGACTTTTCCTATAAAATTAATTAATTTGATGACTCTATAATAAAAATCTCTGTCCGTCTGTTAGCTGCTTCTCCTGATGGCATTGACTCAAAATATTTTGGCTCGGAGGAACCTCTTGCTTCAATTTTAATTAATGAAGCAGGAATTGACAAATCAATCAGCTGATTGGCGACTGATTGAGCTCTATCTACTGAAATTTTGAAATTCACTAGTTGATGATTAACTATATTCATATCTCTAGTTCTACTAGAGGCATGGCCAATAACAATTATCGCTTCTAGTCTAGAACCATATTCATTGACTAGATTTTTTAATTTTAGATTATCATTACTCGACAAAGATCTCGAGTCATGGGCAAAATTAATTATCAATTTTGGTTCTAAATTTTCATTATTTGTATATGAACTCAAATTTAATTCAGAATTCTGAATATTTTTTATATTTTCAGCATTATTTGATGAACTGTCAATAATTATTGAAGAATTATACAGATCTCTTAGAACAGGTTTTGCTATAGTTTCTTCTGGCATTATTATTCTAGCTTTAGTTACTTGAAAATCACTACCAATAGGAACATTTGATACTTTAGAATTTGACTGATTAATTAATTTTGAAAAAGTTTTTTGCACAATGTTTTGATCAAGTTTTACAGAACCTTTTTCAATTATATTATCTAGTTCAATAGCTTCATTTCGTTTCACAACAACATCTGATTTAAATGATAAATTCTTAGTTTTAGAGGCTAGTTCTATTTTATTTTTTACTGTTTCTTTTGATTGTATCTCAGGATTTGCTACACTTTTTTTACTCGTTCTTGGTTCAATGACTCTTTTTTCTTCTCCAGCTATAACTCTAGTATTACTCTCTTTTTTACCAGATGTAATAATTCTTCTAGAATTTAAAGAATTACCAGACTTAGCTGAATGACTATCTTTTGATATTTTTCTATCGTTTTCTTGATTTTGTAAGATATTTTTAGAGGATACTTTCTCCTCGGCATTTAAAGCAATTTTTGATTTTTTGTCATCTGTTTCATCAATATATCTCGCATTTTTACTATCTGATTTAAGCCCAGATATTGTCTCATCCCTTTTCTCAAATATTGAAGATTTAGGTCTTTCAGGAACATCTTCTAATGAAATTTTTTCATCTTTATTTTCCAAGTTCCTTTCAGTTTTATACCTTGAAAAAATACCTGACACCTTTTTCAGAGCATTTGAAGGTTTTACCCAGTTTGGCACAGAAGGGACTGAAGCAATTGAACTTATATTAGATAAAGAACATGAAGATAAAAAACTTCCCAATAAAAATATAATTAAAAAATTTTTAACAGTAAAACTAAAAAATTTATGAGTGGTTTTATACATTCTCATATTACTATTCCTTATTATCTTCCTTAGAAAATATTCCTTTTATTTTATTGATAGTAGTTTTTGGCTTTGCCCAATCTGGAACATCTGACAATGATGGTAGTCTTGATGAAGAACAAGAACTTATGAAAATACTTAAGATAAGCACTAATAATAGCTTATAAGTCAGATTAGTTAGATTACCCAAAACCATAGTAATTCTATTAAACATCATAATTCCCTTTCCAAAATTATATAAAATACAATTTTCTTATTTATATATCAATTATCTAAATATTCATATTAATATTGTTATATTCTTTACTAAGTTTAACATAGTGTATGGCTGTTTCTAGATTATTTTTTATCTCATTTGAATTGAGCTTTCTTATAAATTTCGAGGGAATACCAGCCCAAAGCTCCCCTTCCCTTACTACTTTATTTGGTGAAACGACTGAACCAGCAGCTACCATTGATTTTTTTTCAACAATTGCTCCATCCATAATTATTGCACCCATACCAATAAATGACTCATCTTCTAGGCAACATGCGTGAATAATCGCCTTGTGGCCAATTGTTACATATTTTCCAATATAGGTATCTCCATTTTTACTCCTACTTACATGAATAACTGTACCATCTTGAACATTTGTGCCCTCTTCTATATTAATAGAGCCTACATCCCCTCTGAGAACACTATTAAACCATATACTCACATTATTTTTTAAAGTAACTCTACCAACAATTTTGGCTCCGGGAGCTATAAAAACTTTACTAGCTAGATCTGGCTGATAACCATCATAAAGATAGATAAATTCATTATTTTTTGGTTTGTTTTCCACAATTATGGGAAAAGAGAAATATTATTTAAACCAGAGGACTCTGGTATGTTAAAAATGAGATTCATATTTTGAATTGCTTGCCCAGATGCTCCCTTTACAAGATTATCTATTACTGAGAATATGATTATTTTATTATCATCATTCTTATTAAAAACACTTATCATACATTTATTCGAACCTCTAACATCTGCTGTACTTGGAAAAAATCCTTCATTACATACCTCGATAAACTCATCATTTTTAAATTTATTAAAAAGTTTATCTCTAATGGTTTTTGAAGATGATAAATCGGAACAATTTAAATATATTGATGCAATAATGCCTCTGTTTATTGGTATTAAGTGAGGAACAAATGTGATAGATACCTCATTACCAATTTGATTAGATAGCTCTTGTTCTATTTCTGGTTGATGTCGATGCAAAGGTAAACCATATGGTTTCATTGATTCTGAAATTTCAGAAAAAAGATTTGACTCTGAAAGTGTTCTTCCTGCTCCTGTTACTCCAGACTTTGCATCAATAATAATATTATTTGGATCAATTAGATTATCCTCTAACAAAGGAATAAGAGGTAAAAGAATGGCTGTGGGATAGCAACCTGGGCATGCAATTAATTCAGATTTCTTAATTTTATTTCTGTATATCTCTGTTAAACCATAAACAGCCTTTTGCTGTAAAACAGTTGCCGTATGCTTTTTTCCATAAATTTTTTCATAACTTTGGGTATTACTGATCCTAAAATCTGCAGAGAGATCAATCACTCTGATTTTTTGTTTAAATTTTAATTCTTCAAAAATTTTTTTTACTATTATCTGCGACGTTGAATGAGGTAAGCAACAAAATACAACGTCCAAGTTCAAATCTTGATCAAATAAAGAATCTATAAGAGACAATTTTGGAAGCTTTATGCCTTTGAAATGTGGGAAAATTTCATCTATGCTTCTTCCAACATATCTTTCAGAAGAAAGAAAAACAATTTCAATAAACGGATGTAATATTGCTAGTCTAACAAGTTCTGATCCTGTGTATCCACTAGCGCCTAGTATTCCAATTTTTATTCTTAAATTTTTATTGTTCATAATCCACCAAGATTCTATTATTTCTTAGACACATATAATTAGAAAAAAATAATTTAAAAAACTTGTTTTTGGAGTATTCGTTTTAATATCACAATATATTAACGCTTTGAAAATTGGTAGCTCCTTCTAGCTTTAGCTTTACCATATTTTTTTCTTTCAACTACACGTGAATCACGAGTTAAGCAACCTTCTTTTTTTAGGATTGGCCTTAGAGACGGATCGAACAAAGTTAGCGCTTTACTTATCCCATGACGAACTGCACCTGCCTGACCTGATAAGCCACCTCCAGATACTGTACAATTAACATCAAAACTTTCAACTCTTTCAGTAATTGAAAAAGGTTGATTAATAATCATCCGAAGAACTGGTCTTGCAAAATACGTATCAATGCTCTTTCCATTAATAATTATTTTACCTGTTCCATTCTTTACCCAAACTCTAGCTACTGCATTTTTTCTCTTGCCGGTGGCATATGACCTTCCTAATTGGTCGATTTTTGGTGTACGAATATTTTCATCAGTAATTTGAGTGTCTGTATTACTACTAGCACCTTCAATAGACTGCTTTAGCGTTTGCAAATTACTTTTATTTTGCTCATCCATTGATAGAACCCTTTACATTTTTTTTATTTAAAATTGAAATATTTATAGCCTCTGGCTTCTGAGCCTCATGAGGATGATTTTCACCACTATAAACTTTTAGCTTTGAGAATTGTTTTTTTGCAAGAGGACTTTCCTTGGGAAGCATTCTTTTCACTGCTTTAAGTAAAACTCGCTCAGGATGTTTTCCATCTAAAACTTCATCAACAGTTCTCTCTTTAATTCCACCAGGATAGCCAGTGTGCCAGTAATATTTCTTTTTATTCTTCTTTTGACCTGTTAGAGCTAATTTGTCAGCATTTATGACGATAACATAGTCCCCACAATCAACATGAGGAGTAAATTGAGGTTTATCTTTACCTCTGAGTTTTGATGCAACAATTGAAGCTAACCTGCCTAAAACAAGACCTTCTGCATTAATGATCACCCAATTTGGCTTAATTTCACCAGGTTTTGCTGAAAAAGTCTTCATACTATTTCCCCTGAAAATATATAGTTCTTTAACTAGAAGCACGTTATAAGAATATAGTTTATATTACAAGACTATTAAAATATAGTAATATTTACAATAATTTATTATGTGGTATTATATTACCGTTATCTGTAATATTTTTGTTATATTATATATTTTTTTTAATTTGGGTGAATATATGCAAGAAAATAGAGATAATACGATATTTATTAAAGAGACATTAATTAATAATAATATTCTTGTTTTAACTCTAAATAGCCCAAAAAGTGGGAATACTCTCTCTTTAAATACTCTAAATTATTTAATTGCAAAATTAAACAATATTTCTTCGGATAAAAATATAAGGGTAATAGTTTTTTCTTCATCAGGGAAAATATTTTGTGCAGGTCATGATCTAAAAGAAATAATTAAAAATGATAATAATGATTATTATAATGAGCTGTTTCAGAAGTGCAGTGAACTAATGCTTAAAATTACCTCTTTACCACAACCTGTCATAGCTGAGATAGATGGTTACGCTTCTGCAGCTGGTTGCCAACTGGTTGCAACATGCGATTTAGCTATTGCATCAAAAAATTCATTTTTTTCTACACCTGGTATAAAAATAGGTCTGTTTTGCTCCACTCCTATGGTAGCACTTACTAGAGCAATTAATCCAAAGAAAAGTATGCAAATGCTGTTAACTGGTGAATCAATAAAATCGAAAGAAGCAATGGAGATTGGCCTTATAAATGATGTCGTAGAAAAAGAGAAATTGCGCGACTCAGTAATAAAACTTGCAACAAAAATAACAAACTTGCCTAGAGGTGTTTTGGAACTAGGAAAAAAAACATTTTATAGTCAATATAACCTAACATTGAATGATGCATATAGATTAACCTCTCAGGTAATGGTTGAAAACCTATCTAAAAAAGACTCTAAAGAAGGAATAAACGCATTTATTCAAAAAAGAGAAGCAAATTGGACTGATGACTAATTAAATTTAAAATTATGAAATATTCAGATTATAAAATAACTAAAATTTTATCGAATATAAAAAATATTGCTTTAATAGAAGCATCTTATAATGAAAATAAACCAAGCAACAATGTAATGAAATATTTATTAGAGAATGGATATAATGTTATACCTGTAAATAGTAAAGAAACGTATGGCAAAATCTATGAAAAAGAAGTTTTCTCATCATTGGAGGAAATACCATGTAAAATAGATTTGGTTAATATATTCCAGAAAAATGATATTGTTGGTCAAACAATGCAAAAAGCAATAAAACTAAAAATTAAATATATTTGGACTCAATTAAATATATTTAATTTTGAGATAGCTAGAAGAGCCGAAAATCATAATCACATTGTTATAATGAATCGCTGCACTAAAATTGAACATAAAAGGTTAATTAAAAAAAAATTAATTTAATTATTTAACTAACTAAACTATTCTTATCTCTTGGAAGAAGCCACGCACCAAAAAAAGCTATAAATGCAAAAAAAGCTATTGCAATAAAGAGCAAATCTAGCGAACCCATTAAGCCAGATAATACAGGAACAAGAACCACGCCAACAGAAGTTACACCGAGTGTTAAGACAAACTTTATTCCGTACATTCTACTTCTCCACTGAGTGGGTGTATATTTTGCTACTAATGCATTTTCAACAGGTTGCGCACCCATATTTAAACTTACCATGAGAACAGCTAAAAGCACTAATCCATAATTTACTGTTATAAAAGCAATCAATACTATTGGAATTTGAAAGAGTTGAGCATAAAGATACACTCTTTTTTGTGGGTATCTATCAGCAGCTTCACCACCAATAAGTTGTGCCCCTGCTGCAAGAAAATAGACTAAGGCGACTAAAGCCCCAGGTCCAAAAGCACCTGAACCAATATCCAGTCGATCAGAAAAAATTTTTGGTAAACCCACGGAAGTACTTTGAAAAATTAATCCCACCATGATTACTGTAATAAATAAGGCAAAAAAAGCTCTTTTTACATCTCTTGTAGATGTATCAGGATTTGACACAGCATCAGTAGCTACATCATTCAAAAATCCTTTATATATTATATATAAAAGTACAAAACCAAAAAATAATGATATTATTCCCGGAACAAAGAAAGCATACCTCCATCCAAAAAAATCAGCAAGAAAACCGGCAATAATTGCTGCTGATGCAGTTCCTATATTACCAAAAACACCATTAATACCCAGAGCTCGACCTCTATTTTTTGAATGCTTAACTAACCAGGCAATTCCTACAGGATGATAAATAGCACCAAAAGTACCAATTAGAGTTAACCCAACCAACAGAGTAACTTTATCATTTGCGAAACCAGTCAAGATTGCAGCAAAACCAAGGCCAATAAAAAATATAACTAGCATTCCAGTTGCACTCCACCTATCACCAAGCCATCCAGCTGGAAATGCAGCCAAACCGAACATAACAAATCCTGGGACTGATAACCACTGCAGTTCAGAATAAGTTAAATTAAACTCTTTATTTATGACTAAAACAACAGTCGCATAAAGTAGCATAAACATATGTGAGAAAGAATGGGCTATACTTGCTACTAAAAGTGTCAGCTTAGGATTATGTAATGTATCTTGCATTATTGCTCAAAAAAAAAACTATTATAACTTAAATTTATATTTTTTCAATTTAATTTAGTCTCTTTATCAATCCAACTTAGAAATGTTTCATTACCTTTTAGTATGGGGATAGATATCACGCATGGATTATCATAAGAATGATTTTTAATTACCTTTTCAATCAATTTTTCTTCATTTTTAAGGTTTGTTTTAAAAAATATGATACACTCTTTTGATTCATTTATTTCATTATTCCACCAATAAAAAGATTTAGAACCATTAATTATATTAGAACAAGCCGCAAGCTTATTATTTAGCACTAATTTAGTAAGCTTTATGGCCTCTATCTCTGAGTCTGTAGTGACATAGACTAATATATATGAATTATCTTTTTTCCTCATAAAATTCTCCGTGAAAAGAATAAATAGCTGATGTAATTAAAGCCAAGGCCCCAATATGGTGAATTATAGCATAATCATTAGGTATAGAAAAACTGACTAAGATAATACCAACTACAAATTGAAAAATAACACATAAAATTAAAAAATGATGTCTTTTTAAAATCATTGCTCTATTTATTGAAAATAATTTTAACCATAATAATATAACAAAT
>PTLN01000062.1 GCA_002938125.1 Alphaproteobacteria bacterium MarineAlpha2_Bin1 | reverse complement strand
TGCATAGTCTTGATGCCAATAAAAACCTCCAGTCCCAAAACCATAATTAAAATTAAGTCTTGATTGGTGAATGTAAATTTTGTCATCAAGCAGTTGTTCAGCAGGTTCGATTATTCTAGGGTGTTTACACAAAATTGAAAAAGTTTTGTCATAATCATGTGCGCCATGAATCATACGAACTTTATCGCTATTGAATTCAGGTGTAATATTTTCTCCAGGAATTTTAATTACTCTTTTTACTGCAGATCTAAGGTTTTTTACCTCATTTTTTGAAAAAAGTTCAGGAAAAAAAAGAAATCCATTTTTTTTAAAATTATTTATATCTTGGTCTGAAATTTTCATAATGGCTATCACATAAAATTCATTAGGAAAAAATACACATTATAATTATAATAATCTGACAATTCAATATTTTTAGAGAAATCTAATGAAAAAACCTCTTTGTTCCGGATATATAGATAATAAATTCTTAATTGTGAAAAATATTGTTGATGATTTACTTATGAAAAATCACGAAGAAGGTTGCTCTATTACTCTATATTTAGATGGAGAAAAGGTTATTGATATTTGGGGAGGATGGGCTAACAAGGAAAAAAATATCCCTTGGCAACATGATACTATAGTCTCAACTTTTTCTGTTTCAAAAGCCTTGGTATCTACACTTGGTCATATATTAGTAGATAGAAAACAAATAGAATTAAATAAGCCTGTCGCAACATACTGGAAAAATTTTGGTAAATTTGAAAAAGATAAAATTCTTGTTAGAAACCTTTTTGATCACACTTGTGCTATTACCTATGTAGATAAAAAATTAAATTTTGGTGATCTTTATAATTGGGACTTAATGATAAAGGCAATAGAAAATACTAAACCTAATTGGAATCCCTGTGAAAAACCTGTTTATCTTAATATGACTTACGGATACTTAATTGGTGGTTTAATAGAAAAAGTAACTGGGCTAAAGCTATCAGCGTTTAATCGTATAAATTTTTCTAATTTACTAAATATTGATTATAATTTTTCTCTAAGACCTCAAGAATTAAAAAGAGTTGCGAAGGTTTACAGAAAAGTTGCAGGAGAAGAATTTTTAGAGAAACCAATGAAAGATATAAACTCAATTTTTGCTAAATCTATGCAAGGTTTTGGCAAAAATGAAGATTTCAATTCAAAAAGTTGGCGAAGCGGAGAGGTAGGATCTGGTCAAGGTCATGGAAATGCAAGATCAATTGCTAATTTGTTTGAAATGTTAAGAAATGACGGAAGTTACAATGGCTATCAAGTTATCAGTAAACAAACCAGAGATAATGCTATCAAATTTCAATGTGAAAGCAAGGGAAATGATCCTATTATTGGATCCCCAATAAAACTTGCTTTGGGTTACGAACTTAATTGCCCTGTTTTTCCGATGGGACCTAATCCAAATTCTTTTGGTCATTGGGGTGCAGGGGGTTCATTTGGATTTTCTGATTTAGAGGCAAATGTTGCTTTTGGCTACACTCCTAACCTCATGCACGATAAAATGGAACTTGGACCAAGAGGAAAAAAAATTATTGAAGCGATTTATAGTGTTTTATAATGCTAAATAACAAAAGATGTTTGTGGAATAATTCCATAAGGATTTAACATTCTGTGCGAGAAATAATAATGACTTTTTATATGCAGTTGATTCGTAGTATTTTTGATTGCATCTAAATTAAAATGATTATTCAAATATCTTGATAAATTCTTATATTCAATTATCTTTTTTATACTACATTTAAAGTGAATATAATAAACAGTATCAAATCGAATTAATGTTGGTAAAAACCTTATATCAGCTTCAGTCATCTTGTTACCTACTAAAAAGTTTTTTCCCTCTAAATTTTTTTCTACTCTTTCAAGTGATTCAAATAAATTGTTTACAGCTATATTATAGGTTTCCTGATTTTTAGCAAAACCAGCTTTATAAACACCATTATTTATATTATTATAAATCTCATCGTTTATTGCATCAATCTCTGACCTTAAATCTTTAGGATAAAAGTCAGTATCATTATTAATTAAATGATTAAATGCAGAATTAAATATTCTAATAATTTGTGATGATTCATTATTCACAATTGTTTCATATTTTCTATCCCATAAAATAGGAACAGTAACTGTAGTAGAGATATTACTATCTGCTTTCTGATAGATTTCATATAAATTTTTGCAATTATATAAATGGTCAATAGTCGATTCACTAAATTTATTATCAAATTTCCAACCATCTTCCATCATTTCTGGACTTACAACACTTACAGTAATAAAATCTTCTAAATTTTTAAGTTTCCTCATGATTAAAGTTCTGTGAGCCCATGGGCAAGCATAACTTACATACAAATGATACCTATTTTTCTCAGGAGAAAACTTAGTTTCTTTTGCAATCCAATCTAAAAATGTTCTAGGCACTCTCTCATAGTTACCCTTAGAACCACTGGTATTCACATCTCCTGAATACCATTTACCATCGATTAATCTTCCCATTTAAAACTCTCTAATTATAAACTATTAGCTAAATAATGACCCTGTTGAACACTTATCATGGCTGACCTTGGGATACAAGCATCACCAATAAGGTAAATATTTTTTATATCTTTATGTAATTCGTTATATAATGATTGTTCTGGCTCTCTTTGAGTTGAATAAGTAAATAAACTAACATTTTCTATTATAGACTCTTTATTTGTAATCACATTCTTATATACAAACAAACCATTCTCAAAATCTGATTTTTCTGATGGAATCGATAGAGAAATTATCTCAATACCCGCATTGTAGATTCTTCTAATAATACTCTGGGTACGAACAACAGGTTCATCTCTTCCAATTAATTCCCTTTCAGTAATAATAAATACTTTATCAAAAAAAGAATTTAAATATTCTGCAGCAGAATACGTACCATCCATTCCATCTGAATCATATATAATGAGATTTCCACCTACAGGAGAACTTACTGTAAGAAAATTTGAAATTACTTCTCTTAAATCTAAAATAATCCCATCATCCCTGAAATATTTTGGTAAGTTTGAAGGCCATAGCATTTTACCTCCAGTTGCAATTATAATCTCATTAGGTTCTAAATCTATAACATCCTTATAAGTAGCAAACCAATTTAATCTAGTATCGACTTCATATTTTGAAATCATTACTTTTTGATAATCATAAATTGAACTTAATGTTTCACAACCTGGAATAGTTGCATTTAGCTTACATTTCCCTCCTAACTCATCTGATGAGGAAAATAAGGTAACATCATATCCTTTAGCTGCACTTACCCAAGCTGCTTCTAAACCTGATATACCTCCTCCAACAACAATAACTTTCTTATTTTTTGTCGCCTTAACTGGTAGCCAGTCAATTTCGTTCTTAAAACCAACCCTAGGGTTATTATCGCATTGCAAGGGTTGATCAAGGTTAATAATACCCCAACAGTTATTACAAGAAACACACTTTCTAATATCATTATCTCTATTTTGTTGTGATTTTAAACCCCACGCAGCATCTGTTACTAATGTACGACCTAACATTACAAGTTCAGCAACACCATCTGAAAGCAAAGTTTCAGCCTGAACTGGCTCTAGAATCCGTCCAACTGCTGCAACAGGAGTCCCATTTGTACTATCCTTTAAGCGTTTTATTAAAGGGAGATATGTACCTCTAGGAAAATGCATATCAGGAATATGCATTTCTAAAGATCTATGATGACCTCCCTGAACCCAACAAAAAAAATCAACTTTGGTTTTCAATGAAATTAATCTTGTTATAAGAGATGACTCAGTTTCGTCAATACCACCCTCTATAAAGTCATCACCGGGTAACCTCAGGCCTATAATGAAATTTTTTGAACAAGCAGATCTTATAGCTGAAATTAAATCCACTAAGATTTTAACTCTATTCTCAAGTTTACCACCAAAATCATCATTTCTGCGATTTGACCATGGTGATAAAAATTGATGAAAAATATGACCATGACCCGCAGAAATTTCTACTCCACTAAAGCCTGCCAACATTAATTTCTTTGATGATAAAACAAAATCATCAATCATTTGATAAATTTGATCTTTCCTCATTGCTTCTGGTACTGTCCAACTTAAATCATCCGGAAGTGCAGAGGGACCAATTGCATTAGTTTTCCTTCCTGATCTGTGATGTCCACGTCCAGGTTCTTGGATTTGCGTTAACAAATATGAATCATGTTCTCTAATTGATTCTGACCATTTTTTTAAATTATCTAAATTATCTTGGTCAAAAACTCTAACTCTACTGTTAGAGGCCTGGTCTCTTCTCATTGCCAGTGGCTCTGCAATTAATATTGCGGCGCCTCCCTTAGCTCTGTTTCTATGATAATTAATTAATTCTTCGGTCACGTCACCATTCTTAGCAAATCTTGTAGACATAGCAGAGTGAACTATTCTATTTTTCAGAATATTTCCTGCTAAGATAAAATTTGAAAAAAGATTTGGGTATTCGCTATTAGTCAACTTTTTACTTATACTTTTATTTAATTTGCCATTTCTCTAGTTGGAGCTTCAGTTTCATCTCTCCCACTCCAATTTACTATGAATGCTTGCCCTCTCATTAAAAAATCCGACAATAAAGTTGTAACTCTTTTTGGTTGATCAATTTCAATTCCATGGCCAGAATCATAAACATATATAAAATATGAATGTTCAATTTTCTCTTTAATTATCTGGCCAGAAATTGATGGTACAATCATGTCATCATTACCAAGGAGTATTAATGTAAGATTTTTTAAGGATGATAATTTTTCTAATAATTCTTCGTCCAATTTTTCATAACTATATAGGTCTAAATGATCTTGATTTACAATATTTTCATTATTATTTAAATCACTAAATCTATCTGGATATTTATAAACTAAGTTTTCAAAATTATGTTGTTTTAATTCAATTTTTTTATCATTTAAATCAAACCCTAATGGCGAAATCAAAATTAATTGATCAATAATATCTGGTCTTTTTACAGTTATCCATGAGCCCAAATATCCCCCTAATGAGTAACCAATTAAATCAACCTTGTCTGCTTTAATTTGCTCAATAAACTCAATGAATAACTTTGATAGATCTTCTATTGATTCAAATTCACTAATTTTTGATGTATTCGAGAACCCTGGGATAATAGGGATAAAGATCTCATATGATTTAGAAAGTTCTTTAATACTTTCAGTTAGCAAAAATCCCTCAAATGAAGGTATATATATTAAGGGTCTCCCCTTACCTATCTTAAAATATTTTAGAGAATTATTTGATAAATTAGCTTCATAATATTTCATAAATCCCACCTATACTTAAGTATAAATGGTATCTTAGATTAAATAAATTTTGTTCTCAATAAGAATATAAATTAAATTCCTTTTTAACTAGAATTATTTAATATATATATGTTAATTGGGATAATATGATTGTTTTTTAGTATTAACCATTATAATCAAATCTTTCACAAAAAAGTTCCTATTATGAAAAAAGAATTTTTTATTGCTCAAATATCAGATATGCATATTGTTGGGAATGAAAGTTTAAATATCTTAAATAATATACAACTTGAAAAAACTATAAAAAAAATTAATAAATTTAAACCCAAAATTGACTTGATAGTTGCTACCGGAGACCTTACAGATAATGGGTATACTAATGAATATAAAGTTCTCCAAAAAATTTTCTCTAAATCTGTTCCTGATGTTCTAATGATACCTGGAAATCATGATAAAAGAAAAAATCTTATTAAGATTTTTTCTAATCAAGAATATTTACTTAATAATAAATTTTTTTGTTATACAGTAAGTAATCTACCTGTATTCTTAATTTTTTTAGACACACTTGTTGAAGGCAAACCTGGAGGTGAAATTTGCAAAGAGAGATTTTTATGGCTTAAGGAAAGATTATTTCAAAATAAAGATAAACCTACTATTATTTTCTTACATCATCCACCATTTAATTGTGGTATATGGTGGATGGATGCAATTGGTTTAAAAGGAAGGAAAGAATTAAAAAAATTAATTGAGAGCTATACAAATATCGAAGCTATTCTTGCAGGTCACATTCATAGATCAATCCAAAAAAAATGGGCTGGTACATTTGCACATATAGCTCCAAGCACTGCACACCAGATAGAACTAGATATAAGTGGGAATAAATTTTTACATATTAATGATGAACCACCTGCATTCTCATTACATCATTGGAGTGCCGATAATGGATTAACATCACATATTTGCTATACAGAAAAAAGTAAAAGTTATGTTAATTCAAAAATCAAAGATATAAATAAATATAGAGAATTCTTCATTAAAGCCAAATTAGAATTAGATAAGTTTGAAAAATAATTCTCTATACACATCTCCCACCATCAACTTCTAAACAAACGCCGGTTAGAAAATTAGATTCATCCTGAGCTAAAAACAAAGCAGCGTTGGCAATATCACTTGGCTTACTAAATCTTCCAATAGGAATAGTTTGCATAAATTTCTCTCTATTTTCAGGAGTGTCAGGCATACCCATAAACGTTTCAAGCATACCAGTTTCGCCAATCACTGGGTTTATTGCACATACCCTTATACCCTCACCTGCTAATTCAACAGCTAAAGATTTTGTAATAGTAACAGCTGCACCTTTCGTAGCATTATACCAAGTAAGATTTGGCCTAGGCCTAACTGCTGCTGTCGACGCTATATTTATAAGAACACCACCTCTGCTATTTCTTCTCATTAAATCAACGGCAAAGATCGTCCCAAAAAAAAGAGACTTTATGTTAATGTTAAATAGTTTATCTAAATCCTGTTCAGTCACTTCCGTAGATGGTTTATTACTATAAGACCACCCAGCATTACTTACTAATATATCAAGACATCCAAAAATATCATTTGTATTATCAATTAAATTCTTCATTGATTCTCTCTGAGAAACATCAGTTTTTATAAACCTCGCTTTGCCTCCAGAATTATTTATTTGATTAGCTATATCTTTTCCTAAAGTTTCATTTATATCTGCTATGATGACCTTTGATCCCTCTTTTGCAAATAATTCTGCTATACCTTTTCCAAAACCAGAGGCTGAACCTGTAACTATCGATACTTTATCTTTTAATTTCATTTATAACCAACCTATTTCAATTAAATTTTTGAACTATTGTTTTACAGACTGTTAATTCCTTCAAACCTTCCATACCTTTTTCTCTTCCAAAACCTGACTTTTTCATGCCACCAAAAGGAATTTCTACACCCCCTCCAGCTCCATAGCAATTAATAAAGACCTGACCACATTTTAGGGAGTTTGCTAACCTCATTTGTCTAGATCCATCCTTAGTCCATACACCTGCCGTCAATCCATAATCTGTTCCATTCGCAATGGATATTGCCTCTTCCTCATTTGAAAAAGGTATCATACTTAAATAAGGACCAAAAATTTCATCTTTAGCGAGAACACTGTCAACAGGAACAGGCCCTATTAATACTGGATTAACATAATATCCATTTTTAGAAACATTTTTGGAAATTGATCCAGATGCTAAAATTGGAATATTCTCATCTTTTGATTTATTATAAAAACTTATTACACGATTTTTTTGCGTTTCGCTGATTAATGGGCCCATATCTAAATCCATTTCTGCACTTCCCACCATCAATTTTGAAAACTTATCTATAAATATTGATAAAAATTTTTCTTTTACATTTTCATCAATAAGTAATCTACTTCCAGCAGAACATGTTTGACCAGAATTTTGTATAATTGAATTTAATATCACTGGCATAGCACTTTCAAGATCACAATCTGAAAAAACTATATGTGGAGACTTACCACCTAATTCCATAGTGCAACTTTTATTATTAAGTGCAGCATTTTGCTGAACTATTGAACCAACTTCTGGAGAACCTGTAAAACATACATGATCAATATCGCTGTGCTTACATAAATATGGTCCAATTTCTTCACCGTACCCAGTAACAATATTTATAACATCTGGTGGTAACCCAGATTCTAAAGCAAAATTGGCTATTTTTAAAACAGAAAGGCATGCTTCCTCTGCAGGTTTAATTACTATACAATTTCCAGCTGCAAGCGAGGCTGCAAAAGTTCTTGAACCCATTTGCAATGGATAGTTCCATGGAATTATATGACCTGTAACTCCATGAGGTTCTCTCTTTGTGAATGAATTAATACCATATTGAGAAGGAATAACCTCACCATGAATTTTATCAGCTGCTCCTGCATAAAATTCAAAATACCTTGCAGCAACTTGAGCATCAACTTTACTTTGTTTCAATGGTTTACCTGTATCTTTCGATTCAATGAAAGCCAGCTCATCAATTGACTCATTTATTTTATAACTTATCTTTTGTAGATATTTACCCCTTTCAAAAGCAGGGGTTTTTGACCAATGTTTCTCAAATGCCTGCCTAGCTGATTTTGCTGCTAAATCTATATCGTTAGCATCTGAACGAGGAATTGAAGCAAAATTATCTCCGTCAGATGGGTTTGTAAGATGAATAATATCTTCAGACTTAGAGTTTAACCAGTTGCCTGATATAAGGTTTTGTCCTTTTTCCATAGATTCTTCTCTTTTTAATATTTATTTATTTATAATGGGTATATTATAATATCTAATTATTAAAAATTACAAATATTGGAGGAAAGATAATTTACTCTACCTCCATCAATTTAGGGGGAAATCTATGAGAAAGATCATTCTTGCATTTGCCGTTATTCAGATAGCGTTATTTTCTTTTGTAACTAATTCATTCGCTAAAGACTCAGTTACTATAGGAATGCGTCTTGAACCAGCACCAGGGCTTGACCCAACAGCTGGAGCAGCTGCAGCAATTAGCCAAGTTACTTGGTATAACATTTTTGAGGGATTAACCAGGATTAGTGAGAAAGGTGTTGTAGGACCTATGCTAGCTTCCAGCTGGAATGTTTCTAATGACGGCTTGACTTATACGTTTAAACTCCTTAAAGGAGTTAAATTTCACGATGGTTCTGATTTTTCTTCAGAGGATGTTAAGTTCAGCTTCGATAGAGCTGCTGGTGAAAAAAGTAAAAATAAAAATAAGAAAATGTATAGAGCTATAGAGTCAATACAAACTCCTGACAATCATACTGTAGTTATAAAATTAAAGAAAAGAAGTGCATTATTCTTGTTTAAATTAGCCCAGTCTACAGGTGCAATAGTTGATGCTGCCTCAGCTGAAAATAATGGTACTAACCCAATCGGGACTGGACCTTATAAATTTGTTAAATGGACTAAGGGCGATTCAGTTGAAATGAAACTATTTAGCGGACATCGAAATGCATCAAAAATAAAAATTAAAAATGCAAAATTTAGATTTATTAATGATGCAAATGCCCAGGTTAATGCCTTAATGACTGGTGAATTAGATTATATGCCTAACCTTTCTGCTCCAGAAATGTTTTCTAAATTTGAAAAAGATTCCAAATTTAACGCAGTCGCAGGTACTACAGAAGGTGAAACAATACTTGCTTATAATAATAAAGCAAAATTTTTGTCTGATGTTAGGGTAAGACGAGCTATTCAACATGCAATTGATAGAAAAGCATTAATCAATGCTGCAATGGAGGGTCATGGAACACCTATTGGTTCTCATTTTGCCCCTCATAATGCA
>PTLN01000061.1 GCA_002938125.1 Alphaproteobacteria bacterium MarineAlpha2_Bin1 | reverse complement strand
GCTTAATTGCTGAAATAAGAAGAGACGAGGAAGGTAATAGAGCCAAAGAGAGATTTTTTAGTCCTAGAGATAAAAATGGAAATTGGGATTTAAATGATCAACCTCCAGAGTTTTGGGGTCATTATAATTCAATTATTCAACCAGACTCGCATATAAGGATTCATCCTCTTTTAGAGTGGACGGAGATTGATATTTGGAATTATATAAAAAGAGAAAATATACCGGTTGTTTCATTATATTTTTCTAATAATGGTAAAAGATACCGGTCTCTTGGAGATAAAGACATAACTAATCCAATAGATAGTGATGCTTCAAATATTGATGAAATCATAAGAGAGTTAGAGAAAACACGCATATCAGAGAGATCAGGTAGAGCAATGGATCATGAAGCGGAGGATGCATTTGAGAGACTGCGAACTGATGGATATTTATAATTATGATTTTAAATTCAAATTTTAAAATTGTTGTAGTTGGGCATGTTGATCATGGGAAATCTACTGTTATAGGTAGACTGCTTGCTGATACTAGTTCTTTGCCTGATGGAAAATTAGATGAGATTAAAATCTCATCAGAAAAGAGGGGCATGCCCTTCGAATGGGCTTTTATTTTAGATGCTTTTCAATCTGAAAGAAATCAAGGAATAACAATTGACACTACTAAAGTTTTTTTTAAATCAAAAAAAAGAAAATATACAATTATTGATTGTCCAGGACATAAAGAGTTTTTGAAAAATATGATTACTGGTGCAGCTAGTGCTGATTTGGGAGTCCTAGTTATTGATGCTGTTGAGGGAATAAGGGAACAATCACGAAAACATGCATACTTACTTAAACTTATAGGTATAAGTAAAGTAATAGTACTTATAAATAAAATGGATAAAATTAATGATCATGAGAAAATATTTAATCAATTAGAGCAGGATATAATTAAATACCTAAGCTCTATTGAATTAAATGCGGTAAATATTATTCCTGTTTCTGCTCGTGAGGGTGAAGGTATTACCACAAAGTCATTAAAGTATAAATGGAAGAATTTTACTTCCCTATTAGAGACCTTGGATAAAATGGATCTCAATTCGGATAATGATAGTCAACCTCTTAGATTACCAATTCAGGATGTGTATAAATTCGATGACAGAAGAATTCTAGTTGGCAGGATAGAGAGCGGTAGAATAAAGAGAGGAGATAAATTAATTTTTTCTCCTTCAAATAAATTTTCTGAAGTAAATTCTATTGAAGCTTGGGGGGAGAATAAAAATACATTAGCAGTATCTAAAGGTTTTTCAGTCGGTATAACTCTTAAGGATCAATTATTCATCGAAAGAGGTGAGGTAGCCTCTCATGTTAGTAAAAAAGATATGCCAATAGAAACTGATATCTTCAAAGCAAGAGTTTTTTATTTAGGTACCAGTCCTCTCACTGTCGGCCAGTCGTATCTAATGGAATGTGGTACTTGCTCAGTTAAGGTATTTATTCAAGAAATTATTTCAATCATTTCAACTGATGACTTGAGTCATAGCAAATCACCAGATGTGAAAAAAAATCAGGTTGCTGAATTAGTTATTAGATCAGAAAAAATTATAGCTATTGATGAATTTATAAAAATTTCAGCTACAGGAAGATTTATTTTAATAAATAAAAAAAGAATTGTTGCTGGTGGATTAATTAGTATGGAAGGATATGCTGATCAAAGAGCTCTAGAAACTTCTTTTTCAAAGAATTTAACTATTGTCGAACATAGAGTAAGTATTGACGAAAGAGCAAAAAGGAATCAGCATAATGGAGGGATTTTTTGGTTAACAGGTCTGTCAGGCTCTGGAAAATCTACTATTGCTTTAGATGTAGAGCGGAGACTTTTTGAGTCAGGTTATCAGGTATATCTTCTTGATGGTGATAATGTTCGAGAGGGGTTAAATTCTAATCTTAGTTTCTCCCCTGAAGATAGATCTGAAAATATTAGAAGGGTTGGGGAAGTTGCTCTTTTATTTGCTAATGCAGGTTTTATTGTTTTGAGTGCGTTTATCACTCCCTATATATCTGATAGGGCTAGGCTGAAGAGAAATTTATCACAAAAAACTCAGTTCCACGAAATCTATATAGAGTCATCAATTGCAATTTGTGAGGAAAGGGACCCCAAGGGTTTATACAAAAAAGCTAGAATTGGAGAAATTAAAGATTTTACTGGAATAGACTCTCCATATGATGAGCCAATAAATCCTGACTTGATTATAAATACGATTACTGAAGATAAGCATTCATCTTCATCTAAATTAGAAAAGTATATTCATAAAAATCTTGGTTTTTTGCTAAAAACTTGAGAGTCTAAGGATAATTGTTGTATTTATGCAACATTAATTTTCATAATTTAAAAAATTCCTTAACTTTATCTTCATACTATTGTGAAAATAATCACACAATATTAGTTTAATAAGCGTAGTTAATACATGTGTTGACTAATCAACATTTGTATACTAAAAAACTACTTAACATAATTTTACAGTTTAGCTCGTTAATTGGAGGTTTGCTTAATGTTTTCGAAAAAAATACTTGCGAGCGTAAGTGCAATTGCTCTACTACTTTTAGTAAGTGGGGTCCCGGCCGTAGTCAGTGCAGCTGACGCTGACACAGTTCTCAACAAAGGGCAGATTTTCAAGACCGGTAAAGGTATGGCTGCTGGACAAGCCGCTGCTGCTGGTGCTGGAGGTGCTGGTTCAGGTATAACTGGTGCTCTTGGAACACTTGGCGCTGGATCAGTCGCAGCTGGTGTAGCTGTCGCTGCTGCCATCGGAGTTGCAGTTGCTGCAGTAGTTGATGATTCATCCACTACAACCGCTACTTCTACAACAGTTACTTGTCGCCAATGTATTTCAGGTATACTTGAACTTGGCGCAGAAACTGGATTTGCAGATTTTGCGACAAGGTTGATATCACCTAATTCTGAATAATATAAGTCTTAGGTTTTAATTAAATTCAGAGCGGGTGACTTTTAGTTGTCCGCTCTTTTTTTATGCTGCAGGTTTTAAAACTTCAATAATTACTGGAGCAAACCCTCTTGCTACATGTTGAATTGACTTCCAAACCATACCGGTATTAGGGTCAACCCAGAATAAATTTTCAAATTTCCAGTTAAGTTTTTTCGCCGTACAGCGTTCTCTAACCAAAATAGTGTCGAAATCAATATCGTAAATCTTAACTATTTGTGAACCTTCATATGAGAAATTTGATAGTATTTTAATTGTTTCTGGGTATGTTGAGTTTTTACCTTTAAAGTCAATGTTTCTCTCAAAGAGTAGATGATTTTCTTCTTTGTGAAGACCCAAATATATTGGATCAGTGTTAATGGGAATTGTATCAATGATTGTTTCTGGGAGTCCTGCGGTTTTAAGAATTCTACCTTTCTTAATCCCAAGCACTACCCCATCAGCTGCCAGCCAATATTGTTCATTATTTTCTACCCTCCACAGGACTAAAAGGCTTTTTGGTCCCTTTCCTATCTTTGCTGATATAGACGCATATGGTAATTTCGTTATATATTCTCTTGTAAATGGTGGGGAAGGGCGATCTTGAAAGGTGAGCTTATATGCATCTATAATTGTTCTTGTAAGCCTGTTTTCGCCACAGCTTGACAAAAGGATTGAAGCTAGCGATCCTCTAATAAACCATCTTCTGGAGATTTGTAGTTGACTTTTAATCATAAAAAAATTTACCGAATATTATCATTTAAGGTTGCTATTTTAGCCCTTGTATTAATTTTGTCACCTGTAGAAATCGCAAAAAGTCAATCATCTGTAGATTCGACTTTAGGGACACTTTTAGAGTCAATAGATAGAATTTCAAGAGATACTAGAAATAATATTCTGCCTGCTCCAAATGTTTTGGATACAGTAAGAAACAAAAGTCAATCTTCAGGAACTTTGACTGGTGCGGAAACAAGATTGAATAGCACAGAATCTATTGTTGCTTCAGCCTTCTGTAAAGGTGAAATACAAAAAGATGATCCGAGAATGCTTCTTTTAAAAGATAAATTTTCAATAGTAGAGCAAGATTTTTGTAAAAGATCAGGTATTGTTATTCCTTTATATGGTTATGATATATTTGACGGAAGATTCCGATCTACCGGATTAACTACTGGAGAAATTAATGATGATTATATCATTGGTATTGGGGACACACTTGTTTATACATTTGTAGGCTCTTTATCAAATACAGCATCGGTAGTAGTAAATACTCAAGGTTCTGTGGTTCTTGAAAAACTTCCCCCAATTCCCGCTGCGGGAAAAACGCTTGGTGAATTCAAAAAACTTTTGCAGGATCAGATAAATCTTTATTTTGGGGCTACCGAGTCTTATGTTAGTATTGGGAGGATAAGAGAAATATCAGTAATAGTAACTGGTGAAGTTAAAACACCTGGTCAACATCGTGTTACTGCCCTTTCTTCAATACTAGATACTATAGCGGTTGCAGGGGGGGTGAAAAAAACTGGTTCACTTCGACGAATAAAATTAAAAAGAAATAAAAAAATAATTGATATAGATTTATACAACTTAATTCAAGGTGTATCAAATTTACCAAAAATTTCAATGAAAGAGGGTGATCAAATTATTGTCCCTACAATAGGTCCAGTGGTAGGAATTGTTGGGGATATAAAAAGACCTACTCTTATTGAGTTAACATCAGATGACTCATCAATCGATTTGGATAGTCTTTTAACTTTTGGTGGAAGAGAGATAAGACCTAGAGGAAATATTTATACACTGGCTACATTTGATGAAGACGGAAGTCAAAGTGTTAGAAGTGTTGATGATGACTATAACTTTATGGATGGTGATTTGCTCGTTGTATCAAGAGGTCGCGAGTCTCTAGTTGGAGGAGTTTTGTTAACCGGACATGTCTCTATTCCTGGTCGAAGAGTGTTAAGTGTAAATAATACAGTAAGTACATTATTGGGTGGTGATGTAAGTAATCTTAAAAAGAACCCTTACCTTCTATTTGGCGTGCTTGAGACAGCTGACTCAAATACTAAAACCCGAAGATTTTATGGTTTGGATTTACAAAGAATCTTAGGTAAACAAGAAGATTTTCGACTTATAGATGGCGATAACCTGATTATTTTAAGTAAAAAAGATATTGATTTTTTATCATCAGACCTTGTTCAGGCTATATTAATTAATAATAAAAATTCAATAACCCTTAATAACTCTGATCAAAATAATAATAATGAACTAACAGCAAGTATTCAGAATACTTCTGTGACATCTGTTGCAGTTTTATCTGATTTAGCAAATAAGGTTTCTAGTTTAACCGGATCATTAGGAAATACACCGGATAATCAAAAACAACAAGTTGATAAAAAGGCAGAAACTGGAGTCCGAAATTGCAATTCATTAATAGAACTTAGTAACCTTGTTAAAGATTTTGGTGCAAAAAGATTTTCTAATGCAATTATTTCAACGGCTCTAACGAATAAACAAACTTCATTAAGTAACTTTTCATGTCCAAAAGTTTTTGAAGATAATCCGGGGCTCTTAGCTTACGTATTAGAATATGCTGTTTTAGTTCTAGGTGAGGTTAGAGATCCAGGGATTTATCCAATTACTGAGGTATCAATGGCCTCTTTAGTCTCAGTTGCTGGTGGTTTAACTAGAGACGCTGATTTGACTAGAACTGAAATGTCAAACTTTACTGCAATAGGTCCAGCAAATGCTAGACAACTTTTAAACCTGACAAATATTTCATTAAATGACATTTTTATAAAACCAGCAGACGTAATACGATTTAGTTCAAAGCCTAGTCTAAGAGGAAGTGGCCCTGTCGTGGTCAGTGGAGCTGTAAGGCAACCCGGTACGTATCAAATAAGGAGCGGAGAAAGAGTTTCAGAATTACTTCAAAGAGCTGGCGGTTTAACTGATTTAGCTTATCCATATGGAGCCGTGTTTTTAAGAGAAAGTATTGCTAAAGCTGAGAAAGATGCTTTAATTCGTTTAACAAGAGAGTTAAATACTGCTCTTGTTGCTGCTGCCACTAACAGAAGGGTTGATGCAGACTCCATTGCAGCACTATCTGGACTTGCACGAACACTTAACACAGCTCCTGCAACAGGAAGAATGGTTATTGAGGCAGATCCTACTGTGTTAATTTCTAAGCCTGAACTTGATGTGATACTTGAACCAGGTGATCTATTATTTATACCTCGTAGGCCAAGTTCCGTTTTAGTAACAGGAGATGTTTTGAATCCTGGAGCAATGCAGTTTTTCCCTGGGAAATCTGTAGGAGAGTATGTTAACTCTGCCGGAGGATATCAACGATCTGCTGATAGGAATAAAGTTTTTGTGGTTCTTCCTAATGGTTCTGCTCAACCAGCAGGTAATTTCTTCTTTCAATATGCTGAAGCTCAAGTTCCACCAGGTAGTACTGTAGTTGTTCCAAAAGATGCAACACCCTTTGATGCATTTAATTTAACAAGAGAAGTTTCTCAAGTATTTAGTCAATTAGCAGTAGCAGCTGCAGCGTTAAAGGTAATTGCAGGAAACTAATTAACTTTGGTTAAATATTTTATGAAATTTAAACTATTCATTTTGTTTTCTCTAGTTATTATACTTTTAGTATTCATAAAACCAAATACATCAAAGGCAGATTTTTATCAAGAATTTCAACCTTCGGCATCTGATTATGGAGGAATAGGTTTATTTCAAACAAGGTCGGCAAGATTTGCAAAAGATTCAACTTTTGAATTTTCTAGATCTTATGTTTCTCCCTATGAGAGGTGGTTGGTTAATATTCAAATCTTACCATGGTTAGAAGGTACTTTTAGATACACATCTATAGAAAATAGAAATTTTATTGGAGGAAACTTCCTTGTTGGAACAACATTTAAAGATAGAGCTATTGATTTTAAATTTCTTCTTTTAGAAGAAGATTTTTTAGTTCCCCAAGTAGCTATAGGTTTTCAAGACTTCTTAGGGACAGGCTTATTTTCTGGAGAATACCTTGTTGCATCAAAAAGATTCGGAGATTTAGACTTTTCGTTTGGTCTTGGATGGGGTTATGCAGCAGGTTCTGGTTCTAGAAGTAATGACCAGCCTGGTGGTTTAAGGAAATCTAATCCACTAATAAAACTCTCAGATAGTTTTAAAACAAGAAGCTCAGGAAGTAGGCAAGGGGGTTCATTTGCACCAGGCGCCTGGTTTTCTGGAGATGAAATTTCAATTTTTACAGGGTTAGAATATTTCACTCCTATAAAGGGTTTAACTTTGAAAATCGAGAGCGATCCACATAATTATTCTCGTGAACCTGTGGGTAATGACTTAGAACAATCATCAAATATTAATTGGGGTGTCAATTATAGGGGCTTCAATTGGCTTGATATTGCTTTTGCTAGGGAAAGAGGAGAAGAATGGATGTTGAGGCTTGGTTTAAGAGCTAATTTGAATGATCAAGGAATACCAAAGTTAATGGATGAACCCCCAAAAAAATTGAATGTAAGAAAAAAAACTTTATCTAGTCCTACAAGTGAAATTGGTGTTGATCCGTCTAATATTACAAAAAACGATAAAAAATTACAGCCGTGGTTCTATGACAGGTATAGACCTTCAAATGATAATATTAGAATTTCTTCCCTCAAAAATATTCTTAATGAGGATGGGATAAATGTAATATCATTAAACTTTAGAGGAAGATCAATTTTTATTGAAGTTTTTAGTGAATTTGATGAGAGAAGTATTGCCCAAATAATAGCTACTCACTCTGAATTAGATTTAGATAGTATAGTTGTTAAAAATAAAAATGTTACTCAAGAATTTGAGATTAATGATCTAAAAAATACTCTTGCAATAGATAACTTATTTTACCAGTTAAATAAAAGTGGATGGCAAGTAACAGAGGTTAAAATCAGCCAGGATATAATGATAGTTTATGTTCTTCCTTTATTGGGTAATTTCCCAACCAGAACAATAGATAAGAGATTTGTAATTTTACCACCAGGAATAAAAAATCTAAAGATTGCTAATATTTATGAAAATACTGCACGAGATATCACATCAAAAGTGATTTCTGACAAAGAGAAAGATATTTTAGAAAAATCCTATTCTCAAAAAAATTATAATAATTATGAAATAAAGTTAAAGAAAAATTCAAAAACTAAAAATCAATCAAGTAATTTCTTTAAACAATTAAGGTCAGCATTTACTGGAGGAGCTAGTCTAAGAGAGCTATTTGGGGGAGGTGTTCCTTATAAGTGGAATAACTCAATAATAGCTGAAAATATAATTGATGATCTCCAAAAAGATGAAATCAAAATTAAGAAAATATTATTTAAAGAAAATATGGTAACAGTGCACATTTTTAGAGGCAGATATCGAACAGTTCCAAAAAATCTAGGTAGAGTGTTACGAGTAGTATCAGAGAACGTATATGAAGATATTGAGAAAATAAATTTGGTTTTAGAATCACCAGCGGGTGAAGTAGCAAGGTTTTCTATAAGAAGAGATCAGTTTGAAAAAGCTACACTAGCACGAGGTAGCGCTCAAGAAGTATGGAGTACAGCATCAATAGAACCTCCTCAAGGTGGCTGGTCAAGTGAGGGTGAAATTTTTAATAATACTTTATATCCAGATATGAGGTGGAGTATTAAGCCTGGTATACAGCAACATATTGGTGGAGGGGATCAATTCATCTTACATGAGTTATTTGCTAATATAGCGGCAAAAATATCTTTTGCAGATGGTTTTGATATTGATGCAGCCTTTGCTGTTGATTTATTTGATAATTTTGATCGTATAACAATACCAAGTGATTCAAGGCTACCTAAAGTGAGATCGGAAATCAAAAATTATCTGCAAAGAGGAAAAACAACTGTCAGAAAATTAAGGGTAAATTATATGTTTAGCCCTTTAACAGATATATATACACGTTTAACAGCTGGTTATTTTGAAATGATGTTTGGGGGTTTTGGTGCAGAAATCCTATATCGTCCATTTGGCAAACGATATGCATATGGAGTCGATATAAATTATGCAAGAAAAAGAAATTTTGATCAATTATGGGGTTTCCAAGACTTTACAACTAAAACAGGCCATTTCAATTTTTATTATAATTCTCCTTATTACAATATAAATACTGTAACGCATATAGGTCGATACCTTGCTGGAGATGATGGAGTAACACAAATATTTTATAGAAGGTTTAGAAGTGGTATTAGTTCAGGGGTGTGGGCTACAATAACTAACATTCCATTTAAAACGTTTGGTGAAGGAAGTTTTGATAAAGGGTTTTTTATCAATGTACCCTTAGATTTATTTTCAACAAGAGAAAATACTTTTCATGGAGTTTTTGGTTTTAGGCCTCTAACTAAAGATGGTGGTCAAATGTTAGATCTGAAAAAATTACATGACCATGTTGCTATTTACCCAGACGAAATAGCAAGAGATTGGAAGCATATTCTAGAATAAGAAATTTTGAAAGATATGAATAAAAAAATTCTTTATATAATTAATGAGGCCTATTTTTTCCTATCACATAAAAAAGAATTAGCTGAACAAATGAAGCTTCGTGGTTATAAAGTTCATGTTGCTGTTCCTAAAAATCATGTATGGGCTCCAAAAAATTTTTCTAATAATGAAATATTAAAGAGTGGTTTTATTCTTCATGAGTATGATCTATCAAGAAGAGGTCAAAATATTTTTTTTGAAATTAAAAGTTTTATTCAAATTTTGAG
>PTLN01000060.1 GCA_002938125.1 Alphaproteobacteria bacterium MarineAlpha2_Bin1 | reverse complement strand
TGAAGGAATATTTGGGTAAATCACTTACCAATATACCAGATCCATTTGGAACGCATAAAAGTTTTGGAGAACATAATAATTCAAAATTACGTGATTTTCTTGATACCTTTGGCTTCGACTATGAATTTAAAAGTTCTACTGAAAGTTATTTTTCAGGGGAATTCAATGAAACGCTGTTAGATGTGTTGGTTAATTATGACAAAATAATGAATATTATACTTCCAACATTAGGATTGGAAAGAAGAAAAACATATAGCCCCTTTCTGCCCATATGTCCTGAAACAGGTGTAGTTTTGCAAGTTCCTATAGTTGAAAGGAATGTTAATTCAGAGACAATTATTTATGAGAGAGAGGATGGGAAAAAAATTGAAACAAAAGTTACAGATGGTTCTTGTAAATTGCAGTGGAAAGTTGACTGGGCTATGAGATGGAAATCTCTCAATGTTGATTATGAGATGTCAGGCAAAGATCTAATTGAGTCTGTCGTTTTGTCAAACAAGATTTGTAAAATTATTGGTGGAGAAATTCCATTAAATTATACCTATGAACTGTTTTTAGATGAAAAAGGGGAAAAAATTTCCAAATCTAAAGGTAATGGAATTTCAATTGATGAGTGGTTAACTTATGCTTCACAAGAAAGTCTATCTCTATTTATGTATCAATCTCCAAAAAAAGCCAAAAAATTATATTTCGATGTGATTCCTAAGGCTGTGAACGAATATATAACATTTCTAGATAAATACAATCAAGAGTTTGATAAAGACAAGAGGTACGATAATCCAGTTTGGCATATTCATTCAGGTAATCCACCAAATGAGTCTATACCTATTTCTTTTGGAATTCTTCTAAATCTCGCAAGTGTTTGTAATACTGAAGATCCAAACGTATTATCGGGTTTTGTTGAAAAGTATATTTCTAAAGATAAGTCCCTTTTTTCCTTAGAACTTTTAAAACTAATTAAATTTTCAACTTATTATTATAGAGATTTTGTAAAACCTAGTAAAAAATACAGAATGCCAAATGATAAAGAAATAGATGCTTTATTGAGATTAAGTAAATTTCTCATTAATGATCTGTCAAATGACGACTCAGAAGCAATACAAACGATAGTATATGAAATAGGAAAGACTTCAGGTTTTGATAATTTGAGAGATTGGTTTAAGGCTCAATATGAGATTTTATTTGGTCAAACGGAGGGTCCTAGGATTGGGTCCTTTATCCAATTATATGGCAAGGATAAATATTCTGACCTAATCATGAGAGCCATTGAGGGAAAGTTAATAAATAATAACTAAAACTTTTTAATATGTTTGATTTATACACAATTTTTAGACCATTTCTTTTTTTATTAAATCCAGAATTTGCTCATAAGTGTATAATTAAGTATTTAAAGTTTAAAAAATTTTTTTATAAAGAATTTAATGATGACGAAAGATTAAGAATCTCTTTTGCAGGTCTAAATTTATCAAATCCAATAGGTATAGCTGCAGGTTTTGATAAAGATGGGGAGGCTATTTTGGGTATTAATAGTCTTGGATTTGGTTTTATTGAGGTTGGATCGGTTACCCCAATACCTCAAATTGGTAACCCAAAACCGAGACTATTTAGACTTAAAAAAGATAAAGCTGTGATTAACAGAATGGGCTTTAATAATGCGGGGCATTTTTCAGTTTTAAACAATATTCGTAAAGTAAGATCTAAGCCAATAATTATAGGTATAAATTTGGGAGCTAATAGATATACAAAAGATTTATATGATGATTATGTGAAAGGTTTAAGAATATTTATCAATTCTGTTGATTTTGTAGTAATTAATATTTCTTCACCAAATACTCCAGGTTTACGCGACATACAATATGAGTATAATCTCAGAAATCTTCTGGAAAAAGTTACGAACGAGAGGAAATCATTACCTTCAGAATTTAAAAAGACTCCGATAATTTTAAAAATTTCTCCCGATTTACCAGACTTACATATTAATAAGATTGTTGATATATCACTTGAATACAAAATTGATGCTTTAATAATTGGGAATACAACTTTAGAAAGAAGTATGACTCTAAGAAGCAAGAATAAAAGTGAAAGAGGGGGCCTTTCTGGGATCCCTATCTTCAACTTATCAACTAAAAAGTTAGCTATGGCATATAAATATTCAAAAGGAAAAATACCAATAATAGGTGTAGGTGGTATTAGCTCTGGAAATGATGCATATGAAAAAATTTGTGCTGGAGCAACAGCTCTGCAAATTTATACAGCGTTAATCTATAAAGGCCCTAAAACAGTCGAGTTAATAAAAGAGCAAATGATTAAGAATATGGAAAAAGATAAATTTAATAGTATAGCTGAGGCAGTTGGAAGTAAAAACTTTGAGTATACAAGTTAAGGATAAATTATGAAAAAAGTTTATAAAGGATTGGATAATTTAAAAATTTTAGAAAGTGTAAGGATGCTAGACAATTATTCCGTGATAATATTAGATTTATGGGGTGTAGTTCATGACGGTGAGAAGCCTTATCATGGGGTAGTACAGTCAATGCAGATGCTTAAGTCATCTGGAAAAAAAATCATTTTGTTATCTAATTCACCCCGAAGATCAAAGGCAGTAGTTGATCAGATCAATAAAATAGGTATACCAGATAATCTCTACGATAAAATTATAACATCTGGTGAGCTAATTTTTAATTTTTTAAATAGATCTTCTAAAAATTTTGGCTCTAAGAAGTACTACAAAATTTCTCCTTTAGGAAAAGATTTTTTAACAGATGATTTAATTGATAGTGAAACTGATAATATAAAAAATGCAGATTATATTCTATTAATTGGACCTAAGAATGATGAGAATGACTTAGTTGAGGATTATTATGGTATTTTAAGATCAGGCACAGAACTCTCTCTTAAGCTTGTTTGTGCTAATCCTGATCTCTACGTTATCAAAGGTGATAAGTTTGTTCTTTGCGCGGGGGCGATAGCAAATAAATATGAGGAAATGGGCGGCAAAATAATTTCTTTGGGTAAGCCTAATAAGGCGGCATACCTGGAGTGTAGAAGTATGTTCAGAAATTATGATTTTAATGATTTTATTGCAATAGGGGATAGTCCACTTACGGATATAAAAGGTGCTAATCAGAGTGGAATTGACTCCGTATTTATTCTTAATGGAATGCACAGAAAGGATATATATATAAATAATAAACTCAATTATGATTTATTGGAGGATTTATTTAAGAAAAATAATATTGCTTATCCGACAGCTCTTATGTATAGCCTTGTGTTGTAGGCATTTCTCTTAAATGATTTTTTTTAAGGTAAGTTTCTGATTGCATTTCATATAACCTGGAGGATGTCCTTTTATATTCAGATAAAAACAAACCTTCCTCGTACAATTTTTCTGGCATTTCAGATGCTAAAAAAACTACCCTAATATTATTATCGTACAGCACATCAATAAGGTTAATGAACCTTTTTATTTGATTAATTTGTTGATTACTAATCACAGGTATGTCTGAAATAAAAAAAGTTTTAAAATTTTTTGCTATTTCTATATATTCCTGAGTACCTAAAGGCTTATTACATAAGCTATCAAAACTCATTAAACCAATTCCATTAGAATACTTCTCAATTTTTATAACCCTACTTTGTAGATTAATTGTGGTAATTCCAGCATTATCATTACCACTGATTTCAGCAAAAAGTTTGTAAAATGCTGAGCTATTTATTTTATTATTGGGAAAAAAATATACTTTATTAGTAACAAGCTTTTCTAACCTAAAATCTCGTTTTCCGTCAATTTTAAATATTCTACATTTTCTTTTTAGAAGTTCTATAAAAGGCAAAAATAATTCGCGATTAATCCCTCCTTTATATAGTTCATCAGGGTGCTGATTTGATGTTAAAACTAATATTAGTCCCATTTCAAATAATTTTTGGAATAATCTTTTTAGAATCATAGCATCTGCAGCATCATTTACCTGGAATTCATCAAAACATAAAACCTTTATTTCAGAATATATAGAGTTTGCTACAAAGCTTATTGGATCACCTGCCTTTGATATATTCCTTTGCTCTCTAATTTTGTTATGAGTATCTTGCATAAATGCGTGAAAGTGGAATCTTTTAATTTTATCTATTTCGTTTGCATCAAAAAACATGTCCATTAAAGCAGATTTACCTCTCCCCACACTACCAAATATATAAAGTCCGTGAGGTGGTGTATTTACTGTACTAAATATTTTTTTAATTAAATTATTTTTTGAATCTTGAAATTTTTTTATTTCCACATAAAGTTGATCTAAAGATTTAACTAGATTCTCCTGACTTTTGTCATATTCCCAAATTTTATTATTGATTAAAGAGCGATAGGAAGATATTGGTCTAGTCATAAAAAAATTCATTTATAAAAAATAAACAAAAGGGAGTCAAAAAACTATCTTCTTTCATGCATAAGTTTTTTTGTTTCAGCTATTGCCTTTGCTGGATTAAGCCCTTTTGGACAAGCTGAGGTGCAGTTCATAATAGTATGACACCTATATAATCTAAATGGGTCTTCAAGATTATCAAGTCTTTCTCCAGTTTTTTCATCTCTCGAGTCGGCTATCCATCTATATGCTTGAAGAAGCACAGCTGGACCAAGGTACCTATCGGGATTCCACCAGTAGCTTGGACAGCTTGTGGAACAGCATGCACATAGTATACACTCCCATAGACCATCAAGTTTAGATCTTTCTTTTTTAGATTGTGACCTTTCTCTTGACGGGTCACTCGAATTTGATTGTAGCCAAGGTTTTATAGACGCATATTGTTCATAGAGTTTTTTCATGTCTATTACTAAATCCTTTACTACATGCATGTGAGGTAATGGAAAAACACTAACTTCCCCCTTGATATCTTCAATAGATTTAGTGCACGCAAGTGTATTAGTCCCATCAATATTCATAGCACAGGAACCACAAACACCTTCTCTACATGATCTTCTGAAAGTTAAAGTAGGATCTATTTCATTTTTTATTTTTATTAGTGCATCTAGAACCATAGGCCCACAATTTTCTAAGTTGATATCGAAAGTATCTAGCTGTGGGTTTTTTTTATCATCTGGATTCCATCTATATACTTTAAAACTTTTATTTTTTTTGCCTAAATCTTTAGATTGATGTTTTTTTCCTTTTTTAATTTTTGAGTTTTTAGGTAAAGTAAATTCAACCATTCTAATCCCTCTTTCTAGCTAGTAGACTCTTGCTTTTGGAGCAATATATTGTATTTCATTTGTAAGAGTATAATCATGTACTTTTCTCTCTCCCAAACGCACTTTTCCATTTTGATCCACCCAGCTTAATGAATGTACCATCCAATTTTTATCATCTCTTTCTGGAAAGTCTTCTCTAGCGTGAGCCCCTCTACTTTCTTTTCTATTTGCAGCACTATGAACAGTAGTTAATGCCTGTCCCATTAAGTTATCTAATTCCAAAGTTTCAACTAAATCTGAGTTCCATATTAAAGATCTATCGCTTACTGAAATATCTGACATAGGCTGGTAAGCTTTATCCATTAGTTTCTTACCTTCATCCAGGACTTCACCTGTTCTAAAAACAGCACAGTTATTCTGCATTGTTTTTTGCATTTCAAGTCGTATAGTTGCGGTAGAAGTTGAACCATTAGCATTTCGAAATTTATCAAACCTATCTAGTGCTTTTTCTAATGAGTTTTTTGGTATAGGTACATGGGCAGAATTTTTTTCAACAATTTCATTTGCCCTTTTGGCAACTGACCTCCCAAAAACTACCAGATCTAGCAGAGAATTTGATCCTAATCTATTAGCACCATGGACTGAAACACATGCTGCCTCACCTGCTGCCATAAGACCTGGGACTGTTTCTTTTTCATTTTTTAGCGAGGGATTAAGAACTTCTCCTTGATAGTTTGTGGGAATACCCCCCATATTATAGTGAACAGTTGGCAAAACTGGGATAGGTTCTTTTGTTACATCCACACCAGAAAAAACTTTTGCACTTTCAGAAATCCCAGGAAGTCTTTCTTGGAGTATATCAGGGTCGAGATGATCGAGATGAAGGTGTATATGATCTTTATTTATTCCCACACCTCTACCTTCTCGAATTTCTATAGTCATAGCTCTGCTAACAACATCTCTGGAAGCAAGGTCTTTAGCACTTGGTGCGTACCTTTCCATAAACCTCTCACCTTCTGAGTTTAAAAGGTAACCTCCTTCACCTCTGGCACCCTCGGTAATTAAAACCCCAGCGCCATAAATACCAGATGGATGAAATTGAACAAACTCCATATCCTGCAGGGGTAATCCAGCTCGCAGTACCATGGCATTTCCATCTCCGGTACATGTATGTGCAGAAGTACAACTAAAGTATGCTCGACCGTAACCACCGGTTGCTAATACTACTAATTGAGCTCGGAAAACATGCATTGAACCATCATCAAGATTCCAGGCAATTATTCCTACACATCTACCTTCATCGTCCATTAGAAGGTCAAGAGCAAAATATTCAATAAAGAATTCAGCTTTTCTTTTTAAGCTCTGTTGATAAAGTGTGTGAAGCATTGCATGACCAGTTCTATCAGCTGCAGCACATGTTCTTTGAGCAGTGCCCTCACCAAAATTTGTAGTCATTCCTCCAAAAGCTCTTTGATAAATTTTACCATCTTCTGTTCTAGAAAAAGGCACACCATAATGCTCTAGTTCAACAATTGCCTCAGGACCCTCCTTACACATGTATTCAATAGCATCTTGATCACCCAGCCAATCTGAACCTTTTACAGTATCATACATATGCCAACGCCAGTCGTCTGGTCCCATATTTCCAAGAGCAGCAGAAACCCCTCCCTGAGCTGCAACTGTATGCGACCGAGTTGGAAAAACTTTACTTATACAGGCTGTTTTTAAACCACTCTCTGACATGCCAACGACAGATCTTAATCCAGCACCACCTGCACCTACTACTACAACGTCATAAAAATGTTCTGTGTATGGATATGAGGTACTCATTTAATTTAATTTCCTCCAAAAAATACGAAAAGAATAGATAGGCAACAAGTTAAGCCAATTAATAAGCATGAAAAGTTAATAAGCATCAAGGTTATAATCTTTGTAATTTCTGTGTGAATATAATCTTCAACAATTACCTGTAAACCGAGACTTAGATGATATATTGTAAATGCAACAACAAGAATGGATAAACCCGTTACTAGAGGATGTTTTAACCAATTATAGGCATCTTGATAAGTAGCTCCTGTTAAGACTGTAAGGGAAATAATGAACCATATACACAGGAAAGTAAGGGCTACTGCAGTTACTCTTTGATGCCACCAGTGGTTAGTACCGTTTTTTGCAGACCCAAGGTTTTTTTTATTTTCTTTCATTTTGTTACTCGTATGTTTTTTTTATCATGAAGGCAGAAAGCCAGATAGCAAGAGTCAAAATGAAAGTGAGTATTACAACTGTCCAACCACTTTTTTTGCTTGTATTTATCTCAAAACCAAGGCCTATATCCCAAAAAAGATGTCTTATACCATTCAGTAAATGAAAAACTAGAGATAAAGTAAAACCAAATATTAATATTTTACCAATAATGCTATCAAAAAACCATTGAGCAGTACTATATGATTTAGGTCCCGATGCGATAGAGATGAACCAATAGGAAATCATAAGTGTTCCTATTCCTAATCCAACACCAGTTATTCTATGCAATATCGATAAAATCATGGAGATTTGCCACCGGTATATTGTAAGGTGAGGAGAAAGTGGTCTTGTTTTTTCCATGTTTATTTTGTCCTATTCAGAAAGCCATTAATCGATAAGGCCTAGAAATCCTTACATTTATCAAGGAGATATATACATAATATATATATATAGTTATAAATAAATATCTAGATACAGAAATGTAATTTAGAACTATAAATGTTAAAAATATACCATTTTTAGCGTTTGTTTAATATTGCAATAACTAAAATTAGGTTTTTCTAAGATATGGCAGTTTTATCAATTTCCTCATTTGTATCAAGGGGTTACGTGGGTAACAGAACTATTTCGTTTGCTCTTGAATCCTTAGGGGAGGAAGTTATAGCTTTACCCACCGTAATTTTCTCCAATCATCCAGGAAATAGTTCTTATAGTGGTTTTTCTATAGGTGTGTCTGATATAGCAGCATTTTTTGAAGAATTTAAGAGAACTAATGATATAAATAACTTAAAATTGGTTCTATCCGGATATTTAGGGAGTGTAAATCAGGTAGAAATAATAAAAAACATAATATGTGATATTAAAAAGAATACCAAAAAATTATATATCTGTGATCCTATTATTGGCAATGAAAAAGGAATGTTTGTTAAAAAACCTCTTGCAGATAGTATTAAAAAAAATCTAGTTCCTTTAGCGGATTTAGTTACACCTAATCAATTTGAACTTGAGTTTCTTTCAGGAAAAAAAATTGTCTCCATCAATGATCTTATATCTGCTACAGCTATAATCAGAGAAATGGGTGCAAAAGCTATTGTGGTAACTTCAAGTTATATAGAAAATCAAATTGTCACAATTTTTTGTGCTAATAAAGATGGATCTTGGCTTTTAAAACTTCCTTTTCTTTCATCAAATAGTAACGGTGCAGGTGATCTTTTTAGTGCACTTTTATCATACAATTTTTGTATAAGAAATCTAAGTTTAATTGATAGTGTAAAGAGAGCTTCTATAGTTTGTTGGTCTATCATAAAAAACTCTAATAATATTGAGTATATTGATCTTATTAAATATCTTAATAAAAGCTTAGATGAGAAAATAGATATATATATGGAAAAAATTTCCTAGATTTTTTTGGTTAGACCCCTGTTTATTATTGATTCTGCAATCTGTACTGCATTAAGAGCAGCTCCTTTTCTCAGATTATCTGAAACAACCCATATATTTAATCCATTATCAATCGAAGGATCTTCCCTAATTCTTGAGACAAATGTGGCATAGTCTCCCACACAGTCTATGGGAGTAGAGTATCCTCCATCTTCATTTTTATCTATTACCATTACTCCAGGGGACTCCCTAAGAATCTCCTGAGCTTTTTTCGCTGAAATCGATTTATTAAACTCTATATTAATAGACTCAGCATGACCTACAAATGTTGGAACTCTTACACAAGTTGCTGTTAATTTTATTTTAGGATCTAATATTTTTTTTGTTTCAACAACCATTTTCCATTCTTCTTTCGTTGACTTATCATCAAGAAAAATATCAATATGAGGAATAACATTAAATGCTATTTGTTTCGTAAAATATTCAATTTTAACTGGATCATTTACAAATATTGATTTGGTTTGATTAAAAAGCTCATCCATAGCTTTTTGACCAGCACCTGAAGTTGATTGATATGTAGACACTACAACTCTTTTTATATTTGCTTCATCATGGAGAGGCTTTAAAGCGACAACAAGTTGTGCTGTGGAGCAATTAGGGTTTGCTATGATCTTTATATCATTAAGCGATTCCAAAACTGATGCATTTACTTCAGGAACAATTAAAGGAATTTCAGGATTCATTCTCCAGGCTGAGGAATTATCAATAACAATACAATTTTTTTTTGCAACTAAAGGAGCAAGTTTTTTCGACACTTCACTACCGGCTGAAATTAGAGCAAAATCAACATCACTAAAATCAAATTCTTCAAGTTTTCCCAATTTAATTTTATCATCACCAAAATAAATTTCTTTCCCTACAGATTTATCTGAGGCAAATGGAAAAATATTTTTAATAGGAAATTTTCTTTCATACAAAATATTTATTATTTCCCTACCTACAGCACCTGTTGCTCCAATTACAGCTATATTAAATTCCATTTACGCCCCAAATTAATTTAGATTAAATTATTAAGTTCATCGATAATATAATTTGTAATCTCTGATGTAGAAACCTCTTTACAGTCATTATGCATTATATCTCTAGTTCTGTACCCT
>PTLN01000006.1 GCA_002938125.1 Alphaproteobacteria bacterium MarineAlpha2_Bin1 | reverse complement strand
AATGTGCTAAACCTTTCCATAGAAGTTGAATCGTTTGGTTATTGCGATAATTTATATGTACACAGGACCTTCCAATTTCACATGCTTTGTGACCTTTAATATTATTAACCAAATTTTTGAGATTATATTCAGATGAAGAATAAAAACCGTCATTTTTCATAGCTATATTATCAAGCAACATTCTATATGCGCCAACAACTGGATTTTTTGTTTCTTTTTTATGATCAATTACAAGCATATGATCACAATATTCATCAAATTTATCAAAATCTATTCTATCTTTGATCATTTCCTCACTAGGTCTTGCCCCCATTTCTTCATAAAAAACCGAGAAACGTAGCTTTTGGGCTAACAAAATCTCTTCCGTAGAGTGAGCAAGTCTTACTTCAAATCTTTTATCTGGAGATAAAACTTTCATATTTTTCCTCTTAATTATTTTGCAACTCTTATACTCGACTTAACATATTTTGCTATAATATAAATTATTTTAAAATATATACCCGTATGTTTTAATGAAAAAGATTATAATTGTAAAAATTTTTAAAATATGGATTGAGATATGGAAAAATGCCAGGTATGCGATTGTAAAACCTTTACAACTTTTAATAAAAATGAAGATTCTGTATTAGTAGAATGTTCAGAATGTGGATTTATATGGTTAAATCCCTTACCTGAGCATGAAGATATCAAAAAAATTTATAATAATGCTTACCAAAATGCTTCAAGTAGTTATTACACAAAAGTAGAAAAGAAAATGAATAGATCAAAAAGAAGATCAAAATTTTTAGAAAAATATATAAAAAAAAATAGTAATATTAAATTTCTTGATATTGGATCTAATGGTGGTTTTATGGTAGAAGCTGCAAGGTTACGTGGACATAAAGCAACTGGTATAGAAATAGATCCATACTCAATTAAATATGCAAGAGAACATTATGCAAAAAATACTTTTTTTGAAGGAGATCTTGAGTCATATTATAAAAATAATCCTCAAAAAAAATTTGATATTATCTATTGTTCCGAGGTTATAGAACACCTAATAGATATTAATAGTTTTATTTTATTAATTAAAAAAATACTTGATACAAACGGAATAGTCTTTTTAACTACCCCTGATATAAAACACTGGAGAAGACCAAAAGACTTAAAATTATGGGATGCATACTGTCCCCCTGATCACTGTTTATATTTTGATAATAATTCATTATCAAGATTATTGTTGAAATTCAATCTGAAGATAATAAAAAGAATGATTGCCTTTAAACCTGGAATAAAGATTATAGCTAAACATATATAAATTTTTTGAAATTAATTATTTTTTTCCCACCATGTCTCAAGGACATATCCATAAATTGGTGTTTTGTTAGGTCGAGTAATTTTATTCCAATATGCAACTCTATCAAATTTAATATGATACATGGGTATTACAAAAAAGTTATGTAGTAATACTCTATCAAGAGCTCTAATAGCAGTGACTAATTCTTTTCTTTCAGTAGTTTTTGTTATTTTTTCAATTAACTTGTCTATACCTTTGTTTTTAATACCAATATAATTTCTTGTTCCTTTATCCGTTGCAGCCTTAGAACCCCAATAATAAGCTTGTTCATTTCCTGGAGACAATGTAACTCTCCACTTATTAATAATCATATCAAAATCATAATTCTGCCTTCTTTTCTGATATTGTGCAGAGTCCACAGTTCTAATACTAGCATCAATTCCTAATTTTTTTAAATTTTTAGAAAAAATTATTGCTATCCTCTCATTATCTGGATTAACTAAAAGTATTTCAAATTTTAGTAATAATTTTTTTCCATTATTTAATATCTTTAATCTTTTACCTTTTTCTATAACCCAACCAGATTTTTCTAAAAGTTCATTTGCTTTTTTTAAACCAATACGAATTTCATTATTTGTTTCCGATGACTGAGGTCTATATTTTTGTGTAAAAATAGTTTTAGGAATAAAATCCTTAATTGGAACTAGAAGTTCTTTTTCTTCAATTGTGGGTAAATCAGATGATGCAAGGTCAGAGTTTGCAAAAAAACTATCTGTTCTTGTATATACATTATTAAATAAATTTTTATTTATCCACTCAAAATCAAATGCGTAACCAATCGCCTTTCTTACATTCAAATCTTTAAATATCTCTTTCCTTGAGTTGAATACAAACGCCTTCATTCCTGACGGTCTGCTATTCTGAATCTCCTCTAGCTTAACCATACCATTTTTTGCTGATGGAAAATTATATGCAGTTCTCCATCTACTAGCAGAATATTCAGCCTTAAGATCAAATTCACCAGATTTAAATGCTTCCATTAAAACATTTGAATCTCTGAAATATTCATAACTTATCGTATCAAAATTATTATGGCCAATTCTTATTGGTAGTTTGTTTCCCCAATAGTTTTTGATTCTTTTATAGACAATTTTTCTTCCCGGAATTATTTCTTTTACTTTATATGGCCCACTTCCAACTATTGGTTCAAGCGTAGTTTTATTAAATTCATTTTCACTAAAAAAGTTCTTAGATAAAATAGGCATAAGACCCATTAACAATGGTAGCTCTCTATCTTGAGCTTCCTCTTTAAATGTGAATTTTACGATGCTATTACTAATTTTTTCTACTTCAGAAACTTTGTTGTAGAATAAACGCATATTTGCCCTACCTTCTTTCCGGAGCAATTCCCATGAAAAAATAACATCATCAGCCGAAATTTTTGTCCCATCGTGAAACCTTGCTTTAGATCTGATATAAAACTTCACCCAAGATCTATCGAGAGGTACTTCTATGCTCTCTGCAATCAAACCATATAATGAAAATGGTTCATCCCAAACTCTGCCCAATAAACTCTCAAAAACGTATTGCCTCCCTGCAGCTGGTGATCCTTTAATAATAAATGAATTAATAGAGTCGAAAGAACCTGTAACAGCGAGCCTTAGATTCCCACCTTTAGGAGCATTAGGGTTAGCATAATCTAAATGTTTAAAACCTCTAGGATACTTAGTATCCCCATGCATAGCAATGCCGTGCATCGGTTCAGATTTAACTGTAAGAGAAAAAGAAACAAGTAAAACAAAAATAACTATTATTGAATTTAATTTTTTTTTCATAATTAAAATAACCTCTCATGAGATAAACCTATAAAGGCGGCTAAACCTGCAAAAATCCATATCCCAATAACAAAAGGGACTGCATGGTTAAGAGACCTTCTCATTTTATCTTCTATTTTTACAGAAGAACCATTCTTACTTAATTCCATAAATGCTATCATAAATGGTTTGAATGTAATCCGAATTCCAACTCCACAAATGATAGTACAAGAAAATAAAATAATTTTAATAATTAACCAATCTGTCTTGAATGGGTACTGCATAATTATAGAATATAAACATAGACTAATAAGCAAAATAATAAATACTAATCTAAGGTAAAGATCAATTCCAGCCAACTTTGAACCTAATAAACTTCCCTCTTCTTTATGGATTTTAAAAACCAAAAATACCCATAAAACAAAGATTAAATGAACTATTAAAAGTAACGCAACACTTTGAGGACCAATATTTATTGAATATGATAGTGTTAAACCTATAGGAAAGGTCAATAGTAGCATATACCTTGGGATCATATCGATCCAACCTAACAATTTTAAAATCTGTAATCTAGTCTCAAACGAATAATTTGGATTTACAACGAGTCTTGCTGAATAAAACACCCCTAGGTCTGCTCCAACCCAGTATACAAAAGTAAGCAAGTGGAGTAGGACCCAAAAACTATGCCAATCCATTTATTACCCTCCTAAAAATCTGGTTTGGATATTCCTATGTAGGATAATAAAACTAATCCTAACCAAAGTGCAAGAACCCATGGCTTAACCATTTTTCTAGATGCACTAAGTTTTTTTTCTATTTCGATCGAAGGTCCGTTTTCAATTAAATTTTTAAATGCAGGAGCAAAACCTGAATACGAATACTTAATTCCAAAACCGCAAATTAAAATATAACCATACAAATAAAATTTTAATAGGACCCAGTCTTCTATAAAAATTACATCGGAGAAATATAAAAATGAGATACCTATGTAAACAAAACTTATTAGTAGTATACGCATCAAACTATCAAGATATAAATATACTTTTCCCATAGACGTACCACGTTGTGTAATAGATCCTGCTATAAAAAAAAACCAAAATAAGAAAGGAAACCAAACTAAATAAATTAATTTACCAACTTCTGTAAAATATCCCAGCCCAGCAAGAAGCATAATACCAACTGGAAATATCAAGATATTAGCTATATTTGGAAACCAATTAACAAAACTGATTATTTTAACTATAACTAATCTTGTTTCTATACTATTTTTGGTATTAGTTAATTGAGTAGATCCGTAAAAAACAGATATATCAGCACCCAACCAGTAAACTAGTATAAATACATGAAAAGTTAACCAAAAAATTTGAGTATCTATAAAAATTAACTTTGTCCTTTTTACTAAAGTAAAAATTAAATTATGGGTTTCCAGATTCCTATAAATGCTGCGATGGAAATTAAAAACCAAATAGCTTTAACCCACCTTCTTGCTTTTGCTGCTGACTCGGTTATTACCTTTTCAATTTCTGGCGAAGAGCCCTCTAGAGTCATTTTACCAAATGCTAAAATATAGGGTTTTGCAGAAATTCTTATCATAATTCCGCAAAATATTGTCAATGCAAATAATAAGACTTTTAAAGCTAACCAATTTTCAAGTAATGGATAATTATTAAAAAAAGATGTGACTGAAATAATAACTAAAACAGAACATAAACAATATCTTAGTATTAAATCAAACTTTGTCCAGGGAGCTTTTTTTTCTGCATTTTTTGTAAGATGTAAAAACCATACTAAAATTAACCACGCTATTCCAAAGATCCAAAAAAATATGATTATCCAATTTGGAAATATCCAGAGGTTATTGATAGCAACAAGAGAAAATCCAATCGGAATCATTAAAACCATAGTTGTCTTTGGGGCCATATCAATATTTGATGTAATTTTGGCTATGAGCTGTCTGGTTTTAATGTCGTATTTCGGAGAATTTCTAAATCTTGAGGAATAAAATACTCCTAAATCACCTCCCAACCAGTAAACAAACAATAATATATGTAACCACAAAATTACTGATTCCAAAAACATCGTATAAACCCCCCAAAAATAAAGAGAAACTGCTGTAATCAAGAATTATACAGCTAATTGGCAAACAGAATAAAAAAAATTATTATATTAAGTAATTTTTTTTAATTTTCACCATTTGTATCATTATCTTTGGGCTTTTTTGCAACACCGACCATTGCTGGTCTTAATAATCTATCCTGAATAACATAACCGAATTGCATTACTTGAATAACTGTACCTGAATCATGTTCACTAGTCTCTTCTTCAAACATAGCTTGATGAAATTTTACATCAAATCTCTCACCGATAGGATCTACTTTATTTATTCCATATCTATTAAGGACGGATATTAATTCTCTTTCAGTTAGCTCGACACCTTCTATTAGATTTTTAAATGACTCAGATTTTTCCGTATCATCATTGTTATCTATACTTTCAAGTGCCCTCCTTAAATTATCAGAAATAGATAATATATCTCTGGCAAAACCAGTAATTGCATATTTATTTGTATCCTCTAGTTCCTTTTTGCTTCTCTTTCTTATATTTTCAACTTCCGCCATTGACCTTAGTAATTGATCTTTGAGATCAGAAACCTCACTTAATAAATCTCTATCTTTATCATCAATTGATTCTTGATTTTCATTATCAATTTTCTCTTTATCACCATTTGATAATTCATCTTTAAGCGAATCGTCATTAGTTACTTCTTCTTTAAGCAAATCTTTGTTGAAATTTTTATGATTATTTTTGTCAGTTTTATTTTCCTTATTATCTACCATTATGTTTTCCTAAGTTTAGAAATTCTACTTTGTAGAAAGTGGCTAACTGTCCTGGCTGTGTAATCAACCATTGGAACTATTTTTGCGTAGTTAATATGAGAAGGTCCAATCACTCCTACAGCCCCAATTATTTGTCCCTTACTATTAATATAGGGAGAAATAATTGCTGAACAACCAGTATTACTGAAAAGCTCATTTTCTGAACCTAAAAAAATTCTCACACCTTCAGCTTTTTTTGCCATATTAAGTAATTTAATTAAACCCTTTTTTTTCTCTAAAGCATCAAAAAGTTCCTTAATTTTTTCAAGTTTTTCAATTTCTTGAACATCATCTAAAAGTTTAGAGTGACCGCGAATAATAAGTTTTTCTTTTTCTTGAATTCCTGTCCAAACAGCTATACCTGCTCTTACAAAACTACTTGATAACGAGTCTAATTCTTTATCTAGTAGTTTTTTCTCTCTTTCGATTTCTTTAGTAATTTCGTTAAATCTCATCCCTACTAACTGTTTATTAAGATAATTTGAAGCTTCGTTCAAGACTGAAATAGTCCAGCCCTGAGGCGTTTCTATTATTCTGTTCTCTACCACTCCATCATCCGTCACTAAAATTACCAAAACTCTATCTGGTGAGAGACCTATAAACTCAATATGTTTAAAAGGCACATCAGTTTTAGGGGCAAAAACTAAACCTGCACAATTAGATAAACCAGATAAGCTCTCAATCGCCTCTGATAAAATATCATCAATTCGATTAGCTGAACCAGCGGCAATTGAATCAATTTTATCTCTATCACTCTTAGAAACATCACCAATTTCTAACAAACCATCAAGAAAAAACTTTAGCCCTTTGGTTGTAGGAACTCTACCTGAGGAAATATGAGGGGAATATAGTAGCCCATTGTCTACTAGTTCAGCCATAACTGACCTGATAGTTGAAGGAGATAGATTTATATTTAGCCTTTGTGCCAAAGATACTGAACCTATCGGATCTCCCGTTTCAATGTAGGCTTCAACTAGTTTTTTAAAAATTTCTAGATTTCTCTCACTAAGTTCTTGAATATTTGTCAATAAATTTTCCTTTGACCATATTAATAGATTATACAATTAGACCTTGAAAGAATGCTCGTCAATCTTATGATGTTAACTGTAATAATATAAATTCATCTTATGTTTATAAAACTGGGATTTTTGATGTTAACAAAAAATAAGGCGATTTCTAGACCCTCCGGAAGAAGTTTTAATGAATTAAGAGAGGTTTCTCTTAAAAAAAATGTTTTAAAAAATGCTGAAGGTTCCTGCTTAGTAAAATTTGGAAATACAGAAGTAATTTGCTCGGCCTCTGTAGAAGAAAAAATACCTCCTTGGTTAAGAAACTCTGGAAAAGGTTGGGTTACCGCAGAATATGGCATGTTACCTAGATCAACTAATTCTAGAATAAATAGAGAATCAGTAAGAGGCAAACAGACTGGTAGAACACAAGAAATTCAAAGATTAATTGGTAGATCATTACGATCAGTAGTAGATCTTACAAAATTAGGAGAGAGGCAAATAATAATTGATTGTGATGTAATTCAAGCTGATGGAGGCACAAGAACTGCAGCAATAACAGGTTCTTTTGTTGCTCTCCATGAATCAATCAATTGGCTCATAAGTCAAAAGAAAATTTCTAAAACACCAATGATAAACCAAGTTGCAGCAGTATCATGTGGGATGTATCAAGGAGTACCAATTCTTGATCTTGATTATAAAGAAGACTCAGAGGCAGAAGTTGATGCAAATTTTATTATAACCTCAAACAAAAAAATTATAGAAATACAGAGCACAGCAGAAACTAAACCTTTATCAGAGAAAGATTTTTTAAGTTTATTTACTCTTGCTAAAAAGGGTATTAGCGAATTAATTTTATTGCAATCTCAAATTCTAAAGAAATAAAATTGATGAAAAAAAATATAAGAAATAAAGTTGTAATTGCTAGTAATAACAAAGATAAAGTCGAAGAAATCAAGGGATATCTTAGCAGAATAAGTGTGAAGACAATCCCTTCTTATGAGCTTAATATTCCAGAACCAGAAGAAACTGAAAAAACCTTTAAAGGTAATGCATTATTAAAGGCATCTCATACCGCAAAATTAACTAACTTACCATCTCTAGGAGATGATTCTGGTCTAGTAATACCTGCCCTTAACGGGAAACCTGGAATTTTCTCAGCAAGGTGGGGAGGGCCAAAGAAGGATTTCAATCTTGCAATGAAAAAGGTTAATAAAAAACTCATGGGTAAAAATAACTTTGCTTGGTTTGTTTGCAGCATAGCAATAGTTTTTCCAAATAATAGATATAACATTTTTGAAGGCAGAGTGTATGGCAACTTGACGTGGCCTCCTAGAGGTAAATATGGATTTGGCTATGATCCTATATTTATTCCATTAGGGTATAAAAAAACTTTTGGAGAAATGAAAAAAGAATTTAAAGAAAATATAAGTCATAGATCCATAGCATTTAATCAATTTTTTGAAATTATAAAATTTTTTTAAATTGAAATCACTAGGAATTTATATTCATTGGCCTTGGTGTAAAACTATATGTCCTTATTGTGACTTTAACGTAAGAAAACTTGAAGATATCGATACGTCTACTTGGCGAAAGGCTTATGAAAAAGAAATAGAGAATATTTCTTTTTTTACTAATTTAAAGGAAGTAAAAAGTATTTATTTTGGTGGAGGGACACCTTCCCTTATCAGTGCTGACTTTATTGAAAAAATTATTAATTTTATAAATAATAATTTCTCTCTGTCCTCGAATGTAGAAATTACTATTGAGGCTAATCCTTCTTCATTAAAGTATGAAAATTTATATAACTATAAATTAGCTGGCATAAACCGAGTATCTCTTGGTGTTCAGTCTTTTAAAGATACTGAACTCAAATTTCTTGGAAGAGACCATGACTCTGACCAAGCTAAAAAAGCAATTAAATATATTGAAAAGTTATTTTTTAAAGCAAATTTGGATATTATTTATGGAATGCCTGACCAAAAAATATTAACTTTTAAACAAGATTTGAGGGAAATAATGGATTTTGCTCAAACACTTGGTCATTTATCCATTTACCAACTTACAATTGAACCAAAAACCCCTTTCTTTAAACAATTAAAATCAGGGAAATTAAATCTACCTTCTGATGAAAAATTGAGTGAGATGTATTTTATAATTCAAGAAATGTCAGAAAAATATAAATTACCACAATATGAAATTTCAAATCATTCAACTATTGGTAATGAAAGTATTCATAATCTTGGTTATTGGAGGTATAACCAATATCTAGGCATTGGACCGGGAGCGCACAGTAGAGTTTCAAAAAATTTAAATAGAATGTCTTTAGTTCAAATAAAATCTCCCAGAAAATGGCTAGAAGCAATTTTAAAAAATACTAATGGTATAGAACATAGAGAAATATTATCTACAAATGAAACAGCTATGGAAGTTCTTATAACTGGACTAAGATTAAAAGAATTTTTACCTGCTAAAAGGTTTAATAAATTTTCAAAATTAAAACTAGAAGAAATAATAGAAATACCTTTAATCAAAGATCTTATAAAAGAAGGACTAATTGAGAGAAAAGAATCAAAAATAAGGACGTCTTCAGAAGGTAAAGCTGTATTAGATAGTATATTGTATAGGTTTGATCAGGTAATTAATTCAAAACATTAAAAACCTGAGGTGAAGGGTTGATTATTTTTAATCCTTTTTTATTTATTTCTAAAACTGCTAAGCCTCTCTCAGCCAAACCTTCTTTATTAAATCTAAACAAGCCATCCACTCCCGTAAAACCAGATGAATTTTGTAAAATAGATAAATTGATTGAATTTTGATTACTATTTCTTGATAAAACAATTGCTAATGCAGTAGCATCGTAACTTAGACTCGCAAGTCTGTGAGGATCTGTTGAATATACCTTTCTGTATTTTTTTCTAAAACTTTCTCCAACTTCTGGTGATGGTCCAGCAAACCATCCACCAACTAAGGCAGGTTCCAAACCAATACCTGGTTCATCCCATAAACCTGTTCCAAGAATTTTAATTGATCTTGGATCCACATCATAAAAAGCTAACAATGGAGCAATGGATCTTAACCTTGCACCACCTTCGGGTATCAATATAGCTTCAAAATTGACCTCACCCATTGTTTCCTTTTCCTCAAGGCGCTCAAGAGCTTTTAATGCAACAGGATCACCTTGAGTTAATAGTTTTTCTCTACTATCTATTAGAAGTTTTTTTCTTTCTTCATAATCAGTTATTTTTTTAATCACGTCTCTGTAATCACCTTGCTTAATATCATATTTTTCAAGTTTATTTAATCTACCTCCATACATTGGAATATATTTTTCTATAGCTTTAATAATTTTTTCCCCATATGCACTTTCAGGCACAACTGCGGCATAATTTATTATACCTTGTGTATTTGCAAAACTTACAATTCTTTCTATTTGCTGTTCTGGTGAGAAACCTAATAAATAAATGTTTTTTTCAGATATAGAGCTATCATTTGAAAATGCAATAACAGTAATATTTGCTGATTGAACAATCGGAGATATAGCTTTTACGGAATTGCTAAAAACAGGTCCTAAAATCATTTCAGCTCCATTAGAAATTAATTCATTAATTGCATTGATGGATCCCGCCGGAGTTCCCCCGGTATCTCTTGGTAATAATTCAAAATTTTCGTCAGACAAATCAAAAATTGCCAAAGTTGCAGCATTTAGCATTGCTGTACCCAATTCTGCATTAGACCCAGAAAGAGGCAGCAGTAAACCTACTTTAATTTTACTATTTGATATCTCTGGGGTTAATTTTAGGTTGGGTTCGTTTTTTGAAATAGATGGTTCTTCCTCCTGATTTTTATTATAGGTTAAAGCATCATTATCGTTTTTAGAATTTAATGATTCACCTTGGTCTTTATTATAATCTAAATTTTCAATATCTTTTTGAAAAATGGAATTCTTGTGTTGTTTTTTTAATTTAACTTCTGGCTTTAAAAATCTATCTGAAAATTGGTTATCATTTAAAGAGCTACTTTGATAAATTTTTGTTACTCTTTTTCTGTTAGTTTCTTCTTCATCCGATATAAGTTTAGAATCTGATGTTTTTTTTGTATTGATTGATGTGTTTAAGGGAGTATTAGATGAATTTTCAAGTACTCGTGGTTTAAAGTTTTCATTTAGATCATTAGATGATAGTTTTTCGATCTGTTTTTCAGCACAGGAGCTTAAAAAGATTAACATCAGTAAAATTACGTTATAAAATATCTTCTTTAAAATAAAGAAAGTGTTAAAACCTAATGCTCTCAAGAAAATCACCTGCTATAAAAAATTATAATTTTTATAAGAATATCAACCCAAACGTAACAAGTAAATTAGAAGCTGGGCTATATGTTACATCAACCCCCATTGGAAATTTAAAAGACTTTACAATAAGGGGGATAGAAATACTACATCATGTAGATATTATAGCCTGTGAGGATACTAGAAGAAGTAGAAAACTACTTAATTTCTATAATATAAAAAATAATTTAATTTCTTATCACGATCATAATGAAGAAAAAGTTTTACCCAAATTATTGTCAATTTTACTTGATGGTAAATCCATAGCATTGATTTCTGATTCCGGAACACCTCTAATAAATGACCCTGGATTTAAGTTAGTTTCTAAATGTATAAAAAAAGGAATATCAGTAATCCCTATTCCAGGAGCATGCTCTATTGTTACAGCTTTATCTGTTTCAGGAGTTCCGACAAATAAATTTGTTTTTTTAGGTTTTTTTCCAACAAAATTAAATGAAAAGAAAAAATTAATATCTTTGATTAATATTTTTAAAGGAAGTATAGTATTTTTTGAAACTCCCAAGAGATTAATTAAGACATTAGATTACTTAAGAAATTATTTTCCTGAAAGAAATGTATCTATTTGTAAGGAATTAACAAAACTTCATGAAAAAATTTACTTTGATAAAATATCAAATATCTTATCTAACCCTGAACTTAAAAACCCAAAAGGGGAATACGTATTGATTTTAGGACCTCAGTTAAATGATAATACAGATATTCAAGATATAGATACCTTGTTATTTGAAGCATTAAATTTGATGAAAGTTTCTGAAGCAGTTAATCAAGTATCAGCACTAACGGGTACCAAAAAGAAAGAACTTTATAATAAAGCGCTAAACTTAAAAAAAATTATCCAACATAAAAAAAGTTTATCTTGATTGTTTTTTATTTAAATAATTATGGTATGGTACTATATCAATTTTTCTTAGCAAGGAGAATTTAATTGCAAAAAAAAGTTTCAATTAGAGAATTAATTATATATTTTTCCCTGTTGTTAATCAGTATTAATGCTGGAGGTTGTGCGCAAGCAATACTAACTGCTGGGGCTACTACTGGAGTAGCAATAGCCCAAGAAAGAACCTTAGGTGATGTTATTGACGATACTGCCATCATTGTGAGTATAAAAGACAAACTGTTTTCACTTAGTGATGATGTTTTTCTTAGAGTAAGTATAAAGTCTTCTGAAGGCAGAGTCCTTCTTACAGGAAATGTTGCTAAGACTGAGCATAGAATTGAAGCTTCAAAAATAGCTTGGAATACTAAGGGTGTTAAAGAGGTCTATAACGAGATAAATGTTCGGGATCGATCAAATATAAAAAATTACTTTAAAGATATTTTAATATCAAATGAATTACGACTAAGAATTTTGAAAGAAAAAAATATTTCTGCTTTAAATTATAATATTGAAACTGTTAATCAAGTTGTCTACATAATGGGTATAGCTGATAGTAATAACGAATTATCTCTTGTTATGGATCAGGCCAGAAATATAAGAGGCGTAGAAAAAGTTCTTAGCTTTGTAATATTAAAAAATGATGAAAGAAGAAAATAGTATTTAATAATTTAATTAAAATTTAGGAAAATTTCGATGGAATGTGTTGTTGCAATACAAATGAACCATATATCTTCTATTGATATTAAAACTGACTCAACTTACTTACTGGCACTTGAAGCCCAAAGGAGAGGCCATACAATTCTTCACTATGAAGTAAAAGATCTATTTCTAGAAAATAATGTGGTATATGCAAATACACAAAAGTTAATTTTAAAAAAAAATAGAGAAAAATTTTTTCAACTTTTACCAGTCAAGAAAACTAAACTTTCTAATGTAGATATAATTTTAATGAGACAAGATCCTCCATTTAATATGACTTATATAACTGCTACTCATCTGCTAGAAAAACTAGAACGGTCAGTATTTATTTTAAACAACCCACGAAGTGTAAGAAATTCACCAGAAAAGTTATTAGTTACAAATTTTAATAAATTAATGCCACCAACACTAATATCTTCTAGTCAAAGAGAAATATTAAATTTTAGAAAAAAATATAAAGACATCATTATTAAACCATTATTTGGAAATGGAGGAGAAAGTATAATTAGAATTAAGAGTAATGATCAAAACTTTTCTTCTATGATTGAAATTTTTAAAAAAATGTATGATGAACCCTTGATGGTTCAAAAGTTTGTTAAGGAAGTTTCTAAAGGCGACAAAAGAATAGTTCTTTTAAATGGAGAAATTCTTGGGGCTATAAATAGAATCCCAGCTAAAGGGGAAATAAGAGCAAATATGCACGTTGGAGCTAAGCCCAAAAAAACTAAATTATCTAAAAGTGAAATCGAAATTTGTAATATTGTTGGTCCAGAATTAAAGAGAAACAATCTTTTATTAGCAGGAATAGATGTCATAGGTGGAAGTTATCTAACGGAAATAAATGTTACATCACCCACTGGGTTACAAGAAATAAATAGATTTGATAAAAAGCGATGTGAGATTGATATTTGGAATTGCATAGAAAGAGCTGTTAAATATCAATAAAACCTAGAAATATACCAATTATTAAGAATTTTATCCAAATTTATCAGTATTTTACAATAACTTAAAAATCATACCTAATTAATCTTGCAGGTAAAAATATCAACACTATATACAGTAACAGTGCTTTATTCATGAAGCATCAATTTTGGGATACAGGAGATATCATTATGAGTAGGGTTATAGGTATAGACTTGGGAACAACAAATTCCTGTGTCGCTGTTATGGAAGGGAATGAGCCAAAAGTAATTGAAAATACCGAAGGTGGGAGAACAACTCCTTCTATGGTTGCATTCTCAGAAGACAAAGAGAAACTTGTAGGTCAGAGCGCAAAGAGGCAAGCCGTTACAAATCCGGAAGCAACACTTTTTGCAATCAAACGGCTAATTGGAAGGACATTCGACGACCCTATGACAAAAAAAGATATTGATATGGTTCCATATTCAATAATTAAGTCAGATAGCGGAGATGCTTGGGTCGAGGCAAGAGGTGAAAAATATTCACCAAGCCAGATTTCAGCCTTTATACTCCAAAAAATGAAAGAAACCGCTGAGAGCTACTTGGGTGAACCGGTAGAAAAAGCTGTAATTACGGTACCTGCTTATTTCAATGATGCACAAAGACAAGCAACAAAAGATGCAGGTAAAATCGCAGGACTTGAAGTTTTAAGAATAATCAATGAACCAACTGCTGCTTCGCTAGCATATGGTCTTGATAAAAAAGACGGAAAAACCATTGCAGTGTATGATTTAGGAGGTGGAACATTTGATGTATCAGTTCTAGAGATTGGTGACGGTGTATTTGAAGTTAAGTCCACAAATGGAGATACTTTTCTAGGTGGAGAAGATTTTGACATTTCCCTTCTTAATTATTTAGCAAATGAATTTAAAAAAGAAAATGGGATTGACCTTAGAAAAGATAAACTTGCATTGCAAAGACTAAAAGAATCTGCTGAAAAAGCTAAAATTGAATTATCAAGTTCTATGCAAACAGAAATAAACCTTCCATTCATAACAGCTGACAAAACAGGTCCTAAACATTTAACTATGAAATTAACAAGAGCTAAACTTGAAGCTTTAGTAGAAGATTTAATAAATCGTACAATAATTCCATGTGAGAAAGCTCTTAAAGATGCTGGCCTAACAGCTGGTGAAGTTGATGAAGTCGTATTAGTTGGTGGAATGACTCGTATGCCCAAAGTTGTAGAGAGAGTAAAAAATTTTTTTGGAAGAGAGCCCCACAAAGGTGTAAACCCGGATGAAGTTGTAGCTATGGGAGCAGCTATCCAAGCAGGGGTTTTACAGGGTGATGTCAAGGACGTATTACTTTTAGATGTTACACCATTGTCACTTGGAATAGAAACATTAGGTGGAGTTTTTACTAGACTTATAGAGAGGAATACAACAATTCCTACAAGAAAATCACAAGTTTTTTCTACAGCTGACGATAATCAATCTGCAGTAACTATTAGAGTTCATCAAGGTGAAAGAGAAATGGCTGCTGATAACAAAATTCTTGGTCAGTTTGATCTAATTGGAATACCTCCAGCTCCAAGAGGAATGCCTCAAATTGAAGTTACTTTTGATATAGACGCCAACGGTATTGTTAATGTTTCTGCAAAAGATAAAGGTACAGGTAAAGAGCAACAAATTAAAATCCAAGCTTCTGGTGGCTTGAGCGATGATGAAATAGAAAAAATGGTTAAAGATGCAGAAGCTAATAAAAGTGAAGATGAAGCTAAAAAAGAAAAAGTTGAAGCGAAAAACCAGGCTGAAGGTCTGCTTCACAGTACTGAACAAAATCTAAAGGAACATGGCGATAAAATTTCTGAAGAAGAAAAAAGTGCTATAGAAGTTGCTATCGAAGAACTCAAAGTTGCAAAAGAATCTGATAATCTTGATGAAATTAAAAATAAAACGGAAGCCTTAGTTCAAGCTTCAATGAAATTGGGTGAAGCTATCTATAAAGCACAAGCTGAACAAAATTCAGGATCACAGCCCGGTTCTGGTCAGAATTTTGATGAGACAAGTTCTAGCGATTCATCAAATGAAAACGAAGATGTAGTCGATGCTGATTTTGAAGAAGTAGATGATGATAAAAAAGATTAAAATTTGATACTTTCTGTGTTACTTTTATCTGAACTCTAAATCTTAAATAACTGGAAAATACTTTCATGTCTAAAAGCGATTATTATGAATTGCTTGGAGTTAGCCGGGACAGCTCTGATGCTGAGATTAAAAAAGCCTATAGAAAAAAGGCAATGCAATATCATCCCGATAAAAACCCAAATAATCCATCAGCTGAGGCTAAATTCAAAGAACTTTCAGAAGCATATGATGTTTTGAGAGACGAAAATAAAAGGTCAGCATATGATCGTTATGGTCACGCTGCATTTGAACAGGGTATGGGACAAAGCCCTGGAGGTAATTCAGCTTTTGATTTTGCCTCATCATTTTCAGATATTTTTGGAGATATTTTTGGAGATTTTATGGGAGGTGGCCAACAGTCTTCTGGCAGAGGAGCAGATCTAAGATATAATATGGAGGTAACACTTGAAGAGGCTTATAAGGGAAAAAAAGCCACCATTAAAATTCCAACATCTGTTGGTTGCTCAAGCTGTAATGGGACAGGTTCCGAGGGAAAAAGCTCTCCTCAAGCGTGTCGAATGTGTAATGGAGCTGGAAAAGTAAGGGCTCAACAAGGTTTCTTTACAATTGAAAGAACATGTCCACAGTGCCAAGGGGCCGGATATCAAATTACTAACCCATGCAAAAAATGTTCTGGTAATGGTAGATTGAGAAAAGATAAAGCTCTTTCGGTCAGTATACCAGCAGGAATTGAAAGCGGAGTTAGAATTAGACTTTCCGGTGAGGGAGAGGCAGGTATGAGAGGTGGGCCACCTGGAGATCTGTATATTTTTGTTTCTGTTAAACAACATAATTTATTTCAAAGAGAAGGTCCTCATTTATTTTGTAAAGTCCCAATTTCGATTACTACCGCTGCATTAGGTGGAAATGTAGAGGTTCCTACATTGGAAGGTAAAAGGGGTAAAATAAGCATACCTGCTGGCACTCAGTCAGGAAAACAGTTTAGGCTAAGAGGGAAGGGTATGCCTGCTCTAAAGGGTCATAATTTGGGTGGTGACTTACATATAGAAACACATGTTGAAACCCCTGTTAATTTAAGTAAAAAGCAAAAAGATCTTTTAAAAGAATTTGAAAATGAGGGAAAAGGATCTTCACAAAACCCTCAATCAGAAGGGTTTTTTTCTAAAGCAAAAGAATTGTGGGATGAATTAAAAGACTGATGTAAAATAAATTAAATTATAAATAAGGTTAATGTTTTGCATCCTGAGAGAATAAATAGAGAGCAACCTCCATCAATAAGGCATGAGGGAAGACATGGTCTTTCTCCAAATCTATTACACGATGACGTGTCCCGTTTAGACTTCCAAATGACTTCCAATTTTTTTGTATCACAAAAAATACTTCCAGCTGCTAAATCTAGTTGGAGATATAAACAGCAACCTAAATTTTTTAAAACCTATAAACGATTACCCAAAAATCGTAAAGAAGTAAGAAGTTTTATGATGAAAGATTTCCTTTGGAAAATCTGGAGCTCACTAAAAAGAAACAATCAGGAAATGAGCTATTATAATCGCGGCGATATAATTAATAGAGAAGAGATGAATATCAACGAGAAATATACAAATCAGAAAAAAAAACTGGGGAATATTTATTTGGACTCAAAACTTCAGATACCTAATTATATAACAAAAATAGATATTCATTGTATGCCACACGGCTATAACTCTGATGATGGAGAAGGGATTTATGCTGGTTCAAATTATGATACTGCAAGTCTATATTTAGCAACAGGAGGGGAATTAGGTAAATACAGTGATGGTGCAGGGTGGGCTAATATTGCTTTTATAAAAAAAAATTTTCCTAACTTTAATCCTAAAAAAATTTTAGATCTTGGTTGCACAATTGGACACTCAACTCTTCCTTTAAAAACATATTGGCCAAATTCAGAAATATATGCAATAGATGCTTGTGCACCTCTTTTAAGATATGCATTTAGTAGATCTAATTATTTGAATACAGCTATAAACTACTACCAAAAAAATGCTGAGGAAACTGGTTTTAAATCAAAAACTTTTGACCTCATAACTTCATCAATGTTTATGCATGAAATTCCTCAAAAAAATATAAAAAATATTGGTAAAGAAATATTTAGACTACTAAAACCAAATGGAATTATGTTACATAACGAGCAACCTCAATATCATGGGGTAAAACCTGCTGAACAATTTTTTAGAGAGTGGGATACTTGGTATAATAATGAGCCTATGCGATGTGCATTTAGAGATATGAACTTAATTAGATGGGCTGAAAATTCTGGATTTAAAAGACAAAACATAGTTCAAAAAATTGCACCAGGTGCATCATATATTAAAGGGAAATTAGAAAATTTTGGTGGCGGCTATTGGTTTATATTTAGTTCTATCAAAAATTAGATAAAAACTATTTCCACGATCCAAATAAAAACCAATTACCAGCTTTAGCTTCTTTAATAGAATTGTCTTCTTGTGGAATAACAAAAGGACAGAACTTTTCAAAAGTTTTTGATTTTTTGAAACCTGATTCTGAAGAAATCTTTATTAAATCTAAATCATGCATAGGACCCCAAAATGGTTCATTATTATTGTGAGTATCCCAATCCATCTCAAATTGTTCAAAAACAGTTTTCATTAAATGAAATGGAGGTTGTTCTACATGAAGCATAAGACCTCCTGGTTTTAATATTCTATATGTTTCAGTAAATAAATCTTTTATAGCCCTCGTGGAAGTCTCATGAAGGAACATTGATGAAACAACTAAATCAAAAGTATTATTTTTAAATTTAGTCTTTTCAGCTAAGGACTGAACAAAATTTATCTTTTTATTTAGAGATTGAGCTCTTGCGTGACCATAACGTAATACTGGTGCAGCAAAATCAATGCCTGTTATACTAGATTTGGGCCAAGCAGCAGCATAGGCTAACGTTGAGTGACCAACTGTACATCCTTGATCAAGAACTTTTTTTGGATAGAACTTAGGATAGTTATTATTTAGCCAATTTATTGCAGCCCACCCAGGTCCATCATTATATGGGCCCATCTTTCCTCCTGTACCAATATATAACCCTCCTAGGTCATACATTGCCCCTGAAAAAACGTCATAATCAGTTACTTCAGTATAATAACTTCCAGGCATCCAGTGCATATCCATTGCAGTTTGATATTTTGGATATTTTATTTTGTTATTTAGCTTCAGAGAGCCAAAATCCTTTTTTTTACGATATTTTTTTGCTATCGCTGATAAATTATCAGCTTGTCTCTCGACAATAGGAAATTTAAATGACGAGCTTTGCTCTTGTAAATGGCGCCTAAGACATGCCCACCATTGATATGCTGGTTGCTTAAGCATTTCTTTTCTAATCTCGTGGCGTGATTTTGGAAGTCGTCCGTATTTTTTTTTGAAAACCGGTTCTACTTTTTTTCTATATATATTAATGTTTTCGGATTGTATTTTTTCTCTTAAAAACTTAGATAGTGCCATTTGATAATTAAGTAAGTATTCGTCATCAGACCTTAATTCAGGCATAATTGCGTGTTTTCCGAGCCCTCTTATGGAAGTTTTTTGAGTAGCAATATCAGTTGAGGCCATATTAAATATATCCTAAAATTCGTGTTTATAATAACAAGATAAAAACTAATATACAAAATATAAATTCAATATTTTTATAATTAATATTTAAGAATAATTTTAAATATGATACTTATAATTTCTATTTGTTTGAAATAAAGGTTAAAAAATGTCTCTATTGAATATTGGTGTCTCTGGTTGTTCGGGCAAAATGGGTAAAACACTAATTAAACTCGTTTCAGACCATAATGATTGTAATATTGCTAGTGGCTTGGAAGCTGAAAACAATCCAGATGTAGGTAAAAATTTAGGGAAATTGATTAATTCAGAAAATATAAGTGCTGTTGCTACTTCAAATAGGAAAAAATTTTTTGAATGTTGTGATATTATAATCGATTTTAGCACTCCTGATTCAACATTTGAAAATATTAAATTTGCAAAAAAGTATGCAAAAGGCCTTGTAATAGGTACAACTGGACTCAATAAAGAGATTGAAAGAGATATAGAAATAGCTGCACAATATGTGCCAATTGTTTATTCTGCAAATATGAGTATTGGTATTAATATTCTTATTGAATTGGTGAAAAAATTATCTGGCACATTAAGTAAGGAAGAGTTTGATATTGAGGTTTTTGAAATGCATCATAAACATAAAGTCGATGCACCTTCTGGAACAGCTCTAGCATTAGGAAAAGCTGCTGCTATAGGAAGAAAAATTGATTTATTAAATAATTTTGAAGTTAGTCGTGATGGGATAAATTCGAAGAGAAAGGTTGGAAATATTGGATTTGCTTCACTTAGAGGAGGAAGTGTAACCGGGGAACACTCTGTTTTATTTGCAAGTGACCATGAGATTATTGAACTTAAGCATAAGGCAGAAAATAGAAGCCTTTTCGCAGCCGGAGCAATAAAGGCAGCAATTTGGCTTTCGAAAAAAAATAGTGGTCTATATTCTATGAGAGATGTTTTAAATTTAGAGATTTAAATTTTAAATTTATTTATTTCGTCTCTGAGAGAATTTGCTAGTTTAATTTTTTCAACTTTCGTTAAAAAATCACCAACAAATATTGCTGAACCGTGAGAATGTATAATTAACCTTGTCTTGTTATAGATAGATTTTTTTAGAGTAATATTTATCCAATTTGGTGGAGAGAATTTTACAGTTAAATTTTTTCTAAATGGTTTAACCTTTTCAATTATCATTTCGTTCTTTGTAAGTATTATTCTTTCAGAGATTTTTAATGACTTATTATGAAAATAAAAAATTAATGCAAAAACTGTTACATCTAAACCAAAGAAACCTATTACTGGCCATGCCCCTATAGAGTAAAAAAAAATTCCTACAGACATACTAATAATTAATAACAAAATAATAATTAAATAAAAGGTTGATTTTGTTAATGACCTGTTAGGATTAAGAACTATGTTTAAAATGGCATTATTATAAATATTACTTTTAGTCATGACTCGCACTATTCTTTTTATTAATATTCATTTTAAATTATTTTATTCATTTATTTGACTTTAAAAAAGATTCAATACAAGTATTTTTTTTATTTTTTTTTGTATCTATATAAACGAAATTTATTTTTTTATAAATTTTACTACTATATTCAGAAAGAAAAAAATGCATAATACATAAATCATTTTTGTATACTGCAACCTCTTCAGGGTAATCCTTTCTATATATATATGGATCACCAATTAATTTAATAAGCTCAGTATATTCCATTCCAATAAAAGAATGGTCTGAAATTGTTTTTTTAATTTTATCAGTTTTATCTTTTTTTTCTAAATTATAAATTTTCTTATTTACAAATTTTTTGTCTGTCTCCTTTAAGATTGGATTTACTTTATTGTTTTTATTTTTTTGAGATTTGCTTTTTTTAATTGAACTTGATAATTCATCTTTTTTTGATATTTTTTGATTATTTTCAATTTCAAAAAAATTAACTATGTCATCAGAACATCCTGAAATTAAAAGGAGTATTACTAATAATAAAATTATTTTATTGAAAGAAATTTTCATCAATTTTCTTCTAGTGAATTATATATATGTACTGTTGATGCAATTCCAATAGCAGGAACAAAAAAATTGATTACAGGTATGGTAAATAAAATTGAAATTACAATTCCAAATATTAATAATAAATATTTGTTTTGGTTATGATTATGATTATTATATCTAATTTTGACAATGTTAAAATACTCATAACTAATTAAGTACCCATTAACTACCCAATATAAAATAAAATATATAGGAGGTATAAAAATAAATGGAATTATGAATAGATTAAATAAAAATATTTTTAAAAATAAATTTAGATTAAACTTTATTTCTTTAAATAGCTTATTACTGGTTTCTATTTTATTTAAGCTGTAGTATTTTTTCTCAACTGCCGAAATTATTTCATCCTGAAATAAACCACTAAAAATAATTGCTAAAATTGGTCCAAATACCCACATACCTATAAAAAAGAGAAATACACCGCCAATGGTCGAGAATATCGAGCCAAATGGAAGTCCAAATGATGACCATAAATATGAAAAAAAATACGCAAAAACAGTAGAAAAACATATAATGCAAGTAGTGCTTAATAAAGCACTTTTTAAAAATACTTTTTTAAATTGTGGGTCAGATAGCTGATTTATTGATTTTCCTAATGCACTAACTATCATTTTTAGGGCTATGTACCTTTAAATTAATTATATAATTTGCTATATGAAATTCAAGATAAGCTATACTAAAATTAAATAAATTTATACACAATTTTGAGATATTTAATGAAAAATAAAACTTTTGATGTTGTTACTATTGGAAATGCAATAGTAGATATTATTAACCCAACAGGCTTTAATTTTTTACAAAAAAATTCTTTAGTACCTGGGAGCATGAATTTAGTCAGTCAGAGTGAGTCAAAAAACCTTCTATCGCAATGTGAACCAAAAGAAATTATATCTGGTGGGTCAGCAGCAAATACAGCAGTTGGAATAGCATCTTTTGGTGGTAAACCTGTATTTATTGGTAAAGTAAAAAATGATAAATATGGAAATATATTTTCTAAATCTCTTAATAATTCCGGGGTGATGTTTAAATCAATTAAATCCTCAGAAGGACCACCTACAGCTACCTCTATAATTTCTGTAACTCCAGATGGTGAGAGAACTATGTGTACATGTTTAGGCGCATGTCTAGATTTGATCGAATCTGATATAGATGAAAAAATTATTGCTAATACTAATATTTGCTACTTGGAGGGTTATTTATGGGATCCTCCAGAGGCAAAAAAAGCTTTTAAAAAAGCTATAAGTATAGCTAAAAAAGAAGATATATTGGTTTCATTTACTCTATCAGATTCATTTTGTGTTGATAGATATAGAGATGAGTTTATTGACTTAATAAAGAATGATGTAGACGTTCTTTTTTGTAATGAGGATGAAATTAAAGCGCTATACCATTCAGATAGTATAAATAATTCAATTAATAATATTATTAAATATTGTAAAATTCTAGTGATAACTAAAGGTAATAAGGGTTCAGAAATTATTTCAAAAGATAAAAATTTTATTATACCAGCTATACAGGTTAACAAAGTCATTGATAAAAATGGTGCTGGAGATGCATTCGCTGCTGGTTTTTTGTTTGGTTTATCAAATAATTTTGAAATTAATCAATGTGGTGAATTAGGTAATATTGCGGCAACAGAAATGATAACACATTATGGGGCAAGACCTCAGAAGAAATTTTCAGACTTGTTATCTGACTATAAAATTAAATTATAATTATGAAAGCTGGTTTTTACTCTAAGATTAGACTTTGGTCTGGAGTAGTTGTTTATACATTTGTATGTATGCATCTCCTAAATCATTCTTTGGGTTTAATTTCTATAGATGCAATGGAGAGGGGAAGAGCTGTATTTGTTCTTATTTGGAGAAATCCATTTGGAACTTTTCTTTTATACTCATCATTCTTCGCCCACTTATCTCTAGTATTAATTACATTAGCAAATAGAAAAACTTTGAGAATGTCCTTTGGTGAATCTACTCAAACAATTTTTGCTCTAATTTTTCCATTTGGTTTAATTTTGCATGTAATGGGAACTAGAGGGGCTCATGAGTTATTTAATTTTGATGATACATATCAAAATGAATTATATACGCTGTGGGTAGATCAAATTCAGTTTGGTGTAATGAATTCTATATTAATTGTTCTGGTATGGGTCCATGGAACTATCGGTTTATATTTTTGGCTTAGATTTAAGGGTTGGTTTCAAAGAAAAATATCTTACCTTTATGCCTTAGTAGTAATTTTACCAGTAACTGCTTTTTTAGGTTTTGTTAGTGGTGGAAGGGAAATAAAAAAACTATATGAGGAGGGGTATTATGTGCCTCCTAAATTATCTCATGAAATGGTTGATACAGTTTTAAAATATATTTTTATCGCTTTGATAGTTTATTTAATTTTAATTGTAACAGTATTTATTTTCAGAATAATTAAATGGGTAAATAGAAAAAGGTATAAATTAATAAAAATTAGTTATCCAGATGGAACAATAGTCTCTGTTGAAAAAGGAACTACTGTTCTCGAAGCAAGCAGAATTGCTGGAAAACCTCATGCTTCAGTTTGCGGTGGAAAAGGAAGGTGTTCAACATGTAGAGTAAGAGTAACTTATGGAAAAGAATTTTTAGAAGAACCCTCTTACGAAGAAAAAAAGGTTCTTGAAAGAGTGGGCTTAAATTTTAATACAAGGCTAGCTTGTCAAATAACGCCTACGCATGATTTAACTGTAACTCCTTTATTACCTCCTGACTCATCAATAAAATCTTCAAGAAATTTACCCTCATATTATGATGGAGCAGAACAAGAAATTGCCATACTTTTTGCGGATATTCGAGCTTTCACTTCTATAGCTGAAAAGAAGCTTCCTTATGATGTAGTGTTTGTTTTAAATCAATATTTTAAAACTATGGGTAAAGCTGTGGAAATTTCAGGTGGCAAAATAGATAAATTTATAGGGGATGGAGTTATGGCTTTATTTGGTATTCAAAAAACACCAAAAGAAGCTTGTCTGTCAGCTTTAAGAGCAGCAAGATTTATGTCTGAAGGAATTGAAGATCTAAACTTTCACCTTAAAGAAGATCTTGACAGACCAATTAAAATTGGGATTGGTATTCATATTGGAAAAGTCATTTTGGGAGATATGGGTTATGCTCAATCTAAGTCTATTACAGCAATTGGTGATTCGGTAAATACCGCTAGTCGTTTAGAAAGTTTGAATAAAGACTTTCAATCAGAACTACTCGTAAGTAAAAAAGTTTTAGATATTGCCGAATTAGAACTAAAAAATTTCATATCAAAAGAAGTTAACATCAAGGGAAGAAAAGAGCCGTTATCAATTTGCGTTATTGAAAAAGCAACAAATATAAATATTCCCTCTGTATAATTTATTTACCACCTTTCACTAATAATGTTCCTAAAGGATTTCCTCCTAGTATATGAACATGAAAATGTGGAACTTCTTGATGAGAGTCTGGTCCATGATTCGAAATGATCCTATAACCTGAAGTATCAATACCTACTTGTTTAGCAACCTTTCTAACTGTTTTAAAAAAAGAATTAATCTCCTCTGAGCTTGCTTTGTCAGAAAAATCATTAAAAGAAATATACTCTCCTTTAGGAATTACAAGAATATGAATTTCAGACTGTGGGTTAATATCATTAAACGCAAGAGCATATTTATCTTCATAAACCTTAGAGCAAGGTATTTCACTTCTGAGTATCTTGGCAAAAATATTTTCTTTATCGTAATTATTTAAAATTTTCTGCAATTACCTATTCTCCTTTTCTTTAATGCCGGAAATACCTTCTCTTCTAATCAACTCATCATAAATTTCATTAGGGTGTATTCCTTTTTCTGCCCAAGCTATTAAAAGCATAAACATTAAATCGGCACTTTCATGAATAATATCCTTTTTTTCTTTTGAAATAATAGCAACTATTGTTTCAACAGCTTCTTCTCCTATTTTTTCAGAAATTTTATTAATCCCACTTTTATGTAAACTATTTACATACGAATCATTGGCATTATTAATGATCCTTTCTTTAATAACATCATATAAATTCAATAATATTTTTTCTCTATTTGTCATAATCTAACTAAAACGCCTGAATCATTCATATATTTTTTAGCTTCACTAATTGAAAAAGTACCATAATGAAAAATTGATGCTGCTAGAACTCCGGATGCATTTCCTTTTACTATACCATCAACTAAATGCTGTAATTTTCCAACACCTCCAGATGCAATTACAGGTATAGATACACTATCACTGATTTTTTTTGTAATCTCTATATCAAAACCTTTACCAGTTCCATCTCTATCCATGGATGTAAGCAAAATTTCACCTGCTCCAAATTCTTCAACTTTTTTTGCCCATGATAAAGCTTCTAATTTAGTTTCTTTTCTTCCACCATGAGTAAAGACAGTATAATTTCCATTAGCTGTTTTTTTAACATCTATTGCAACTACTATACATTGAGTTCCAAATTTCTCTGCAGCTTTTTTTACTAAAATTGGATTATTTACAGCAAAAGTATTAAGAGATATTTTATCAGCTCCAGCTTTCAGTAAACTTCTTATGTCTTCTAAGCCTTTAATACCACCTCCTACAGTAAGGGGCATAAAACATCTATCAGCCGTTTTCTTAACTATATCTATCATAATACTTCTTTTTTCATGGCTAGCAGAAATATCTAGAAAACAGAGTTCATCAGCTCCTTGATCCTGATAAATTTGAGCTTGTTCAACAGGATCAGAAATTTTTTTTAACTTAACGAAATTTATACCTTTAACAACATAACCATCTTTTACATCCAAACACGGTATAATTCTTTTTTTTAACATTTTAGCTCGTTATTTTTAATACTTCATAGGGGTCAATACTTCCACTATAATATGCTTTACCTAAAATTGCTCCCATGATTCCTCTATTTTTATTTTCTGCAATCAACTTTATATCATCAATATCTTTTATTCCTCCTGATGCAATTATAGGTATATCAATAGAGTCTGCTAGTTTTATAGTCTCCTTAATATTTATTCCCTGCATCATTCCATCACGACTAATATCAGTAAAAATTATCGCATAAAGAGAGAGATCTCTAAATTTTAATGCAAATTTAATATAATCCTCTTTAGTAGTTTTAGTCCAACCGTCTGTAGCAACTTTTCCTAATCGAGAGTCTATACCTAGTATTATTTTTTTGGGATAAATGTTACATGACTCTCTTAATAAATCAGGTTTATTGACAGCAGCGGTTCCAAGAATTATTCTATTTATACCAATATTAAACCACTCCTCTACACTTTTCATATCTCTTATCCCACCTCCTAATTGAATAGGAATAGAAATATTTTTTCTAATAGATTTTATTATTTCTGTATTTACAGATTTTCCCTGAACAGCACCATTAAGATCAACAATATGTATATTTCTAAAGCCAAAATTTTCAAATATCTTTGCCTGATTCACAGGATCAGTATTAAAAATTTCCTCATCATTTAGATTTCCTTGCCTTAATCTCACACATTTTCCGTCTTTAATATCTATAGCTGGATAAAGAATCATAATGATAAGTCTTTCGTGTAGAAGTATCCCCTAATATATTTGCCATTAATACGAGCATAATTATCTTTAAAGCCCCACCTTAGGTAACCTTCTCTTTCATACAGAGCTATAGCTGCATCTTGAGTTTCTCTTACATCCAAACTTATTTGAGTAAAACCTAGCTTCTTGGCTTGTTTTTCAAATTCTACTAACATTCCTCTAGCCATACCATGTCCACGAGCCCAAGGGGCTACAAAAAAACTGGTCATTACCACATTGAAGAATCCAGATTCATTATTTGTCGTGGGTTTAACCATTTGGGCTGCTCCGGCAACAATTCCATTTAATCTACCAATAAGAAGATCTCTCTCTGGAACGAGCAAAACCCCTTGCCAATATCTCTCAATAACCACTCTTTTTGGTGTCTTTATCCAATCAAAGCCCAAACCAACTTCAATTGCTTTTTCAGTTGCTTCACACAAAGTATCTAAATCACCTGGTCTGAAGGACTTTAACCACTCAATATGAATTGAAATTGAAGACATTTATTTATTCCATGCTTATAAAATTATAAATTAAATCGAGTCCAACTTTTTGGCTTTTTTCTGGATGAAATTGCATACCAATAACATTATCTTTTGCAACAATAGAAGTAATATCTACTCCATAATCAACACTAGCTATAATTTGAGTTTCATCATTTACATCAAAAAGATAGGAATGAACAAAATAAGTATGATCCTTTTCTGAAATATTATTTACGATTGGATGATTTTTTTTTATTTTAAGATTATTCCAACCCATTTGAGGTATTGGTAGATTAGCATTTGTTTTTATCTTACGCACAGATCCACTTATCCAATTTAAACCTTCGGTTTCCTCATTTTCGTAGCCTTTAGTAGCTAACACCTGCATACCAACGCAAATACCCAAAAATGGAATTCCTTTTTTTATTACATAATAATTTAATGCTTCCTGCATACCATTAATTTTTTTCATTCCATTAATAAAATCTGAAAAAGATCCAACTCCTGGTAAAACAATAAAATCACTTTCTTCTAAATCTTCTACTATGGATGTAATTATTATTTTAGTGTTTTTATAAAGATTAGAAGATACTTTCTCAAAAGCTTTTTGAGCAGATCTTAAATTACCACTTCCACAATCTATAATTGTTACTTTCATTTTTAATGATATTCTTTTTCTTGATTTATTATTTTATTTTTAAAATTATAAAATCTCATTTCAGCTTCTGACTCATTTCTACCCATAACAAAACCAACTTTTCTCCAACCCTTTTTTATAAGACTTTTTTTTCGCAAATCTCTAGCTTCAAAAGAAAAAATAATATGAGGAAATAAAATAATTATAAAAATTATTGAATTGAAATTTTCAAAATAAACTAAGATTGAAAAAAGAATAAAAAAATATAAAATTAAAAATGCTGAAACCATCCACAGTCCATTAAAAATAGAAAATAATAGGGGTAAAATAAGAGCAAAAAAACTAAACCCTTCTTTATGAAAAATATGAATATCTTGAGATAAAACATTTGGATTTTCAAAAATACTGTAAAATCTCATTTGACTTAGTTAACCCCCTAAAGTTCCTTTTGTAGATGGTATTTCACCCATTAACTTATGATCAATTTCTATCGCTTGTCTTATACTTTTTGCTAAAGCCTTAAAACATGACTCTGCTATATGATGACTATTCTTTCCATATAAATTTTCAATATGTAATGTTAAACCTGCAGATTGAGAAAAAGCCTGAAACCATTCTTTAAATAACTCTGTATCCATTTCACCAACTTTTGAGGTTGGAAAGTTAACATTCCATATTAACATGGGCCTTCCAGAAAAATCCAAGGAAACTCTTGTTAAAGTTTCGTCAAAGGGAACGTAAGAAGTTCCATATCTTGTAATACCTTCTTTTTTTCCCAGCGATTTAGAAATTGCATCTCCCAATACAATTCCTACATCTTCATTTGTATGATGTTGGTCAATATGAAGATCGCCTTTTGCAATTAATTCTATATCAATAAGCGAATGACGAGATAATTGTTCTATCATATGATCTAAAAACCCTATGCCAGTACTGATGTTATAAGAGCCTTTTCCATCTATTTTTACAGAGACTTTAACAGAAGTTTCTTTGGTTTTTCTCTCAACATTTGCTTCACGCATTTTAATCTCCGTATCTAATTAGTTAAGTTAGGGACCATTGAATATATTAGGAATATCATGCTTGAAATAGTAAAGTTAGTTAATAATATATTTATATGAAAATTGTGTTAGATTATAATATATTGAAAATTTAAACATTAACACCATATCTTAAGTATAAAATGACCTTTTTATTAAATTTTTCGAGGCATTATGTGAAATGAGTAAAGAAAATAATTGGCATGGAACTACTATCTTATCTGTAAGAAAAAACGGAAGCGTTATAATAATGGGTGACGGACAGGTTTCAGTTGGAAATACTGTAATGAAGTCCACAGCTAGAAAAGTTCGTAAGTTAGGTAAAAGTAATGTTATTGCTGGTTTTGCTGGTGCTACAGCTGATGCCTTTACCCTGTTTGAAAGACTAGAAGAAAAATTAGAAAAACATAGTAACCATTTGGAAAGGGCATGCGTAGAATTGGCTAAGGACTGGAGAACCGATCGCTATCTCAGAAGATTAGAAGCAATGATGGCAGTCGCGGATAAAGAGAAAAGCCTATTACTAACCGGTTCAGGGGATGTTTTAGAGCCAGATGATGGTCTCATTGGAATAGGATCTGGGGGAAATTATGCACTTGCTGCTGCAAGAGCTTTATATCAAATTGAAGAACTCGATGCTAAGACAATTGCAAGCCGGGCTATGAAAATTGCTGCAGATATATGTGTTTTTACAAACCTGCAAACAACTTTTGAAAGTATTGAATAAAATGACTGAATTTAGCCCAAGAGAAATAGTTTCAGAACTAGATAGATTTATTGTTGGACAAAAAGATGCTAAAAGGGCTGTTGCAATAGCTCTAAGAAATAGGTGGAGAAGACATCAATTACCTGAAGAACTTAGAGAAGAAGTTGTTCCAAAAAATATACTTATGATAGGGCCTACTGGCGTAGGTAAAACAGAAATATCACGTAGGCTGGCTAAATTAGCAAGAGCTCCTTTCTTAAAAATAGAGGCAACTAAATTTACTGAAGTTGGTTACGTAGGAAGAGATGTAGAGCAAATAATAAGAGATTTAGTGGAAATAAGTATAAAGATGATTCGTGATAGACGAAAAAAAGAAGTTACTGCTAAAGCTCAGCTAGCTGCAGAAGAGAGAGTTATAGACGCCTTAGTAGGAGAAAATGCAACAGAGAAAACAAGACAGTCCTTTAGACAAAAGTTAAGAGATGGTGAACTTGATAACAAAGAAATTGAAATTGATTTAAATGAGAATTCTTCAGGGATGCCTCTTTTTGAAATCCCAGGGATGCCAGGAGCACAAATGGGAATGATGAATATAAATGATATGCTTGGAAAAGCATTCAATAAAAAAACTAAAAGTAGAAAAATAAAAATAATCGAATCGTATGACCTTTTGATGGACGAAGAGAGTGATAAGCTTCTTGATGAAGAAAAAATTACTAAAGAAGCAATAAACTTAGTTGAGCAAGAAGGTATAGTTTTTATAGATGAGATAGATAAAATTACAGCCCGATCAGATAGAAGTGGTGCTGATGTTAGCAGAGAGGGCGTACAAAGAGATCTCCTTCCATTAATTGAGGGTACACAAGTCGCAACAAAATATGGAACAGTTAGAACTGATTTTATTCTCTTTATAGCATCTGGTGCTTTTCAGTTAGCAAAGCCATCCGATCTTTTACCAGAGCTTCAGGGCCGTTTACCAATTAGGGTAGAACTTAAAGCACTAACAAAAAATGACTTTTGTAATATTCTTACCGAACCTGAAGTTAGTTTAATCAAACAATATACTGCTTTGATAGGAACAGAAAAAGTCGAATTAGTATTTACTGAAGACGCTATAGACGAAATTGCAGAAATTGCGGCTGAAGTTAATTCAAGTGTTGAGAACATTGGAGCAAGAAGGCTTCATACAGTATTAGAACGAGTTTTAGACGAAATAAGTTTTACTGCTACAGATATGACTGGTGAAAAAATTACAATAGATTCCACATACGTTAAAAACCATATTGCTGATCTAGCTAAAGATCAAGATTTATCAAAATTTATTTTATAATAGTCTTTTCTTTTTTATTTTTTCTTATAATTATATATCGAGCTCCTCTACCGCCATGTCGACTAAAGGCTTCCTTGTGACTAATTATTTTTTTCTTAAATTTTTCGTCATCAAGCCATATTGGAAGTGATTTTCTAAGGATACCTATGGAGGATTTTTTTTGCTCACTTGAATTTAAATCCCCCCTATTTCCTTTTCCAGTAATAACTAATAAATACCGATTTCCAGAATAGTAGTTTTTGTCAACAAATTTACTTAATTTTTTATAGGCTTCATCTTTATTTAAACCATGTAAGTCTAGAGTGTCATTTATAAGTAATTCACCTTTTTTTATTTTTCTTATTAATGATTTATCAACACTAGTATACTCAAAGTTTTTTAAGTGTTTTTTTTTAACTAAGGTAGTCTTAATATTATCAATATTTGAAATTTTATTATTTTTTTTACTAGAAACATGTAGAGTAATTTTGTTTTCATTGTCAGTGTGATTTTTTTTATAATTTTCTTTATATAATTTTTTTTTTGGTATTATTTGTGTTTCACTCATCGCGTAATTCCATATATCGGAATCGCTTAAGATTTTTTTATTTTTCTTTTTCATTAATATTTTCTTTATTTCTTTTTATAATAAGTTTTCTAGGTAAAAGAACATAGTACTTTCCATATTGCTTAAATTTACCTGCTAATAGGCCTGGTTTATTACCCGTTCCAAAAAAAATGTCTCCTCTTATAATACCTTTGATTGCTGAACCTGTATCTTGAGAAATCATTAGTTTTTTTATCCTTAGTTTATTTGGATCACCATAATTATCAATATCTATCCAGAGTGGAATACCCAGTGGAATCCAATTAATATCAATAGCTAATGATCTTTGAGCTATAAGTGCAGTATTCTGAGAGCCTTTAGCAAATAAATCATTAGATTTTTTAAAAAAAATATATCTTTTATTTAGTTCTAAAATTTCATCCTTTTTATCTTGGTTATTTTTTAACCACTTTTTAATTGACTGCATAGATAAATTTTCTTTTGAAATATAATTTTTTTTAATGAGTTCTTTGCCGATTGCAAAATAATCATATCCGTTATTTCCATCATACATAATTCTTTCTTTTTTTCCATTTGGAAGTTCAATTATACCTGACCCTTGAATATGAAGAAAGAAAGCTTCCACGTCATCTTTTAACCAATATAAAACTTTGGATTTTAAGTCTATATAACCCTTATTGATTTCGTTTCTGCTATCTGCTGGGATAAAACTATTATCAGTTATTTTACCAGTAATAAATTTCCCTTTTAGTGATTTATTGAAATCTCCCAAATGAACTTTAATATAATTCTCTGGATAAGAATAAATTGGGTATTTATATTCATTGGTATATGTTGTGCTTCCCTCAATTAACGGTTCGTAATAACCAGTAAACAATCCTAAATCATCACCTTTACTAAATACATTTTCTGAATAGTTATAACTAATAGAAAATGGAATAAACCATTTTTGGAAATATAGCTTTGCTTCCTTATTATTTTGCAAATTTTTTATAAGAGAATCATTACATGGTTCAACCCAATCTAAAACCTTTCCTGCAAAGGGATAGGAATTGTGTTTACCTTTTAAAAAGGCTCCCATATTTTTTTCTGGATTTAATCTTATTAATTTTTTACAAGATATCCTAAAAGTATTAAAAGCCTTTAAATGATCATCTTCGTTCCAAGAATTTAAGGATGAGTAACGAACTTGACTTATCACTAGTATCTGTTTTTTGTTCGAGGATGAAAAAAAATAAAAATATACTATGGAGAGGAATAATAAAATTAAAAGTATAAATAAAAAAGAAAATTTTAATTTATTCAATTTTCACTTTGTGTTGCAATAAGTTTCCAATTTAAATCGTTAGATCTAGTGTCACGTGAAAAAGTCCAAATATCAATTATTTTGTCCGGAACACGATTTTTTTCAGATATTAGATCTCCGTCTTTGTCACGCAGAGTATTAATAATTTCACTTGAAAATTGTACAGTTAGATCAATAACACTATCATTAATATTTTTTTCAATTACTTCTTTTGAATTAATTGACACTATGGTGGTCTCCAGTTGCTCTTTTCTTTCATTTCTATCTTCAATAGCATTATAAAAGTCGTTGTAAACATCGTCATCTAAGAGAGCTCTTAAGGTATCAAAATCAGCATTTGCGTAAGATGTTAATATCATTTCATATGCTGTGGAAGCACCTTCAAGGAATTCAGTTTCATTAAAGGTTGGATCAATTTCATATATATCAGAATTTTTATTTTTTTGTTCAGTAGATCTCTCGTCGTAATTTTTTTCACCGATAGAAACCACATTGCTTACATCACGGGACTTACTAGTTTTATGGTCTTTAAAATTATTAGTATTACTTGGCTCATTTCCTGTTCTTCTTCCTAAAACATTTCTAAGTCTTAAGATAATAAAGATTGCTACCATTGCGAAAAAAATTATTTCTAGGAATTGAAAATTATTACCCATTTTTTTACCGTTTAGTTAAGTGAAAAATAATATTATACTAATGATAACTCTTCATTGCTTACAAGTCCAACGTAATAATAATATGGGTATATAATGGAAAAAAATAAAGATCAACAGGTTGAAAAAGATAATGAAAAAGCTTTTATTCATAGCAATTCCAGTATTTGAAGTATTGCTATTTGTAAAAATTGGCAGTCTTATTGGAGTTTTAGGTATTTTAGCAAGTATCATAGTAACTGCCACTCTTGGTTTATTTTTGATTAAAAATTCTGGGGTTGCCAATATATTTA
>PTLN01000059.1 GCA_002938125.1 Alphaproteobacteria bacterium MarineAlpha2_Bin1 | reverse complement strand
TAAATAATCCTTCATTTATTACTATATAAGGTAAATCATTCTCAATTTTTTTTACATTATTTATATAATTTTCTACAATACCCTCTCTGAAATTATTATACAAAATTTTACAAGCATTCTCATTAAAGTCTTTTCTCTTATAAACTTTTCCATCTGACATTGGTTGTAACTCTTTTTTTATATTATCAAAAGAAGCGATTATATTAGCATAAGTAACTGTCATTTTTTTAATTAGTCTATTTCCAATGGTATGAGGATTATCGCCTAAAAAGATTTCAGGTCTTATCTGGTGAATAATTTCACCAGTATCTATTCCTTTATCAATATACATAAATGTTGCGCCAACCATACTTAAATCACCATTAATCATAGGCCAAATATTTGTTCCGCTTCCTCTATAATATGGAGAAAGACCCAAGTGAACATTCAAAAACCTAGATTCAAATTTATCAATTAAATTACTATTAATTATAGATGATCCATAGCAAGCTAAAATATCAGGTGATAGTCTCTCTATTTCTGACACAACTGAGGCATCATTTATTGCTCCTTTAGGAATAATCTTTGCATTTGACTTATCAACTGTATTTTCTATATAGCCACTAAAAAAATCTTTTTCTGATTGTTCTCGAGATAAAACATGCTGTATTTCAAGTAAGCTTGATTCTTTTTTTTCTAATGTTCTTTTTTTCAAGCTAGCAGAATCATTTTCACAAAATGAACCAATAACTTTAAAGTAATCACTATTTGATAGTAAAGTACGAAAATATTTATGCCTTTGTTCATTTCCAGTTAGTATAACAATTTTTTTCATTATCTTCTCGTACAAGCAAACAACATAATTAAGAAAAAAATTTATTTAAAATAACATATAAGATAAAATTTTTTACTATCAAATCAATCTACTATTTTAACATTTTTGCATTCTTTAATAAACAAATCTTCTATTCTTTTAGATGATTTACCATCTGTATAGCCTAGAAACTCAATGAAAATATCGTTTTCAGGTATAATTGGCCTCCAATTTTCATTTATTATACATTCTCCAATTTCAATCATCTCTTCAGGGCTTGATGCTTTTATAAATTCTTTATCAAAGTATTTCTGAAAATATATTCTATCTTTGTGTATACCTATCGCTTCATCAAAAAGAGGTATTATTACAGGTCTGCCCTCAAGTCTTGACTCTTGAATAGCTGTACTATTCACGCCAAAGATTAATCTAGATTTTCTAATTAATTCTTGAGCAGAATATAATGTAGTTATTTCTAAATTATGTATTTGAGAAACACTAGTTGATAGGTTTTTTTCAATCGCCTCAATTATGTATTTATTCCATTCTGTTTCAAATTTAGGTTTTATTATAAATTGCCAATCTGGGTTTCGAATTGCCATTTCTGCAAATGCAGCATGCGTTTTTTCAAAAAACTTCTTCGCTCCAGCGCTGTGGTTAATGACAAAACCATGATTATTATTTTCTTCAGGAACACGGTATCCACCCAATAGATGTCTAAATGAGAAAAGAGTAATATATTTCTCTGGTTCGGTAAATTTTTTTTCATTAAACTTTTCGAATAATGGATCTGTTCTAGCACATCCTGTAATTTCGATTTGTTTTTCTATAGCAATGCCGCTATTTATTAAACATTTTTTTTCATTTTTATTGTGAATAGATATTTTTTTACCATTAAGTGGGTAACAATAATTCTTATATTGTTGTGTAAATTCGTCAATTATAATTTCATCTTTCATGCATTCTTTATGAAGAGGAATAAAAGGAACGTTAGCTTTTGCAGCAGCTATTTGCCATATTTGGTCTATCTTATATGAAAAATTACATGAGGTAATTGCATCAAAAACTCTCTTCTTAGAAAGTGCTCTTATTAATTTAGCTATAAAATTGACTTGATAGTTAAATAGTTTTTTATCTTCTTCTGATTTTAGAAGTTTTTCTATATTTCTTTGAAGAGGGTTCCCTTTTACTTTTGATCGAGAAAAATATAAAATATTAACAATTTGGAATGTCCTTACTTTGATTTCTAAAACCTCTAGCTTAGTTCTTATGTTTAATTGGTTTAGATCTTCAAGGTATCTAAATGAATGTAAAGCAAGTACTTTTATTGAGTGATCCTTTTTCTGGTATAAGTTTTTTATGTTTGATTTCACATAAATTACAATTATAGGAAAAAAAATTTCTCTAGTGAGGAGATATTTGATTAAAAAAATAAAATATTTTCTTAGTTTAATTCTCATTATAATAAATAATTCATCGTTCAAGTGGCAAAAATTTTTGCTGTAAATTTTGATGTATCCTTTTTGATGAATTACCATCAAATATTGGTAAAGAACTTCTTTCAATATTCATATTAATGTTTTTTAGTTTATTTATATCGTTTTTTAAATTATTTAGGTTGCTTGATAATGCAAGATATTTTTTAATATATTCAAAACCATAGCTTGGTGCATTATATAAATCTAAAACAAGAGTTGGTATAGACATAATGGGTCCCCAGTTTGTTGTTCCAGACCAATTACATATAAATTAGAATTGCATATATTTGTTTGTTCAACACTAATTTGCTTGAATGGATATTCTTTTTTCATAATTCTTTTATGCACCATAATTCAGAATTAATAAACTTTCACAATCAGGTTACTTTAAATTTAACATTTTTTCAATGCAATATTAAATCTATAGTTTCCCTTTCAAATTAACTATAATGTTGAATATATATTGTAAATCCTAGTTTTAGCAGGTTGTTTTTAAACAAGTCTAATAAATGAGAATGACCTTTATCAAAGTAGCAGTAAAATTGCTTGCCCATTTTGATAAATCTATATATAAAAAAAGCTTAAGTTTCAATCAACCTAAAGGTAGAAATGAAAAGCACTGGTGATGGTATAAAATCAGAAAATGCGAACTGGCAATTTAAAGGAGAAGTTGTAAAAAACTTCGATGAGCACGTTTCGCGTTCCATACCTTTTTATAGTGAAACCCAAGATCTTGTATGTCGTATTTCTGATTTTTTTGTAAAAAAAGATTCGGTTATTTACGATCTAGGTTCTTCAACAGGAACATTACTTGCAAATATGTCTCAAAGACATGCAGCAAAAAATGCGAGATTTATTGGTATCGACCATGAAGAAGAAATGGTTTCAAAGGCATCAAATAAAATAAAGAGTAAAAAAATAAATAATATTGAATTTATATGTGATGACATCGTTACTCATGAATATGAAAGCACATCTCTTGTTATTTCCTCATACACAATTCAATTTGTACATACTAATCATAGGCAAGAACTCATTAATAAAATTTATAAATCTCTCGAATGGGGTGGTGGTTTTTTAATGATTGAAAAAGTTAGGGCTCCTGATGCGAGATTCCAAGATATGATGATCCAAATTTATAATGATTTTAAAGAGTCTCAAGGGTTTACGCCTTCTGAAATATTTGCTAAAAGTCAAAGTTTAAAAGGTGTAATGGAACCTTTTTCAACCTCTGGTAATCTTGGTTTATTAAGTCGTGCGGGTTTTGTTGATGTGATGTCTGTCTCAAAATATGTTTGTTTTGAAGTTCTTTTAGCGATAAAGTAATGAAAGATTTAAATAATTTTGAGGACCGCTTAAAAATAATTAACTCTTTTGATGGTAATTTAGTCTATGGTGTTAAATCGTTTAATTTAACAACTAACAGAACTGGTAAAGGTCCTTCAAATGGTCTTCCTACCAAGGAATTACTCAAAGTTGTTCAGGATTCCCAAAAAGAAAGATTTGTTAGAAAGTCTATAGGTTGGGTAGAGCAAAAGAATTGTGTTGTATGTAATTCAAAGAAAAGAAGTTTTTTATTAAATAGGTTAGGGCTTGCCTATTTTAGATGCGCCGAATGTAGTCACATATATCAGGATCCAATTTTATCTAATTCTGTGGCGGCTGAACTATATAGTAATGAAGAAACAAGTCCAAAAATATATAAATCTGATAATCAACAAGAAATGGATGAAATTAAATTTTCTTATGGAGTGGATCTTATAAATTCATTTGTGAGTAATAAAAATAGAAATTCAATTTTAGATATAGGTTGTGGGCCTGGCATATTCAGTAAGGTCGCTTTCAGGAAAGGTTGGGACCTTTCTATAGGTGTGGATATTAACGGCAGCTACGATGATATATCCAAAAGTTCATCGGGCTTTAAATTAGTAAGGGGTAATGTTTTAGATATTGCGTCTTTAGATTTTAATACTAAATTTGATGTAATTTCTATGTGGAGTTTTCTTGAACATATCCCTGATCCAAAAAAATATATAAATGACCTTGGGAATGTTCTTAAAGATAATGGTCTTATTTTTATTTTAGTTCCTAATTCGGATTCTTTAGTGGCAAAATTGCTTAGAGAAAAATCAACATGTTATAATTGGAAACATATCTCATATTTTAATATTAAGTCATTGAACTTTTTATTAGAGAGTTGTGGTTATAATTGTGTTTTTGATGAAACGGTAATTACTGAAATAGGAAATATAAAATCATATTTAAATGGAAAAGAGCCCTATAGTGGCGAGCTCCCCGATAAGGACCCATTTAGTTTTATTGACTCTAAGTTCATACATATGAATAAATTAGGTAGCAGAATAATTGCAGTATATAAAAAAATTTCTAAGTGATTATCTCATGAGACTTGAATATATTTTTTTCAGATTGCTTAGGTTTTTTTATAATAGAGTTTGGTTATAAAATTCTAGCTATTTATATACGGTTTCTAATTAAGCCATTAGGTGCCACTAAGTCTAGGGGCGGGCCCAAGCTGTTGCTTCTTCATCATGGAAGATTTAAGGATGATGTAAGGGTTATTAATGAAAAAACTAGTTTAACCTTTTATCCATTAGATATGTATCTATTTAGGTATATTAATAGTATCTATTTAACTAATAGCGTTATTATTGAATTTCATAAATATATAGATAATGAGAAATCACTAAAAAATTATATTTGCGGATCTAAAATAGTTGATGAAGCTTTTTGGAATCAAGTAAACCTAATTGCAAAAGTTTTGGGCCAATTAAAGAAAAAAAAGATTATTAATGCTATAACAAGTCCAAATTTTTCTTACTTGTATGATCAAACATGGCAGTATGGTGCTAATTTAGCAAATGTTCCTTTTGTTGCTCTACATAAAGAATGTAATAGAGATAAAAAAGAAATTCAGAGGTTTTCTGAAATTTATAAAAAGTACTCTTACCCTTTCAAAGGAAAATATATTTCAGTTTATAATGAAAATGAAAAAAAATGTATTGTAAATAGTGGGATTGCTTCTAGTGAGCAAGTAGTAGTAAATGGGTGTCCCAGGCAAGACGACAGTTTTGATTATTTTAATAATAGTAAGTTTCCAAGGCATAATAACTACGTTACTTTTTTTTTCATTTAGACCTTTGATTGCTGGGATGAGGACTAAAGATGAGAACCACCGTGGTTTTTCAAAATCTGGTGGAGGGTTTGAGGAATTATTTAATAAAAGTCATGCTGCTTTTGCAGAGCTTGCGATACAAAACTCTGAGACAAAATTTGTGATCAAGTTAAAATATAAAAGCTCTTGGTATGAAAAAATAGATATGGCTATAAAAAAATATTGCCAAAAAAATGGAAGATATTCCAAATCTTATTCTAACATCAGAAATTGATGCAGTAGATTTAATTAAAAAATCTATTTTAATTTATGGAATAAACAGCACTACTATGTTGGAATCAAGAATTTTTGGAAGGCCAGTTATAGTTCCGATATTCGAAGAAGCCTCAGGTATACATAAAGATAAGGTGTATTATCAAGAGTATTTTGGTCGAGATTTTATAACTGCATCATCACCTGAAGAATTTATTCAGTTAGGACAAAAAATATTAGATGAAAAGCCAGATTTCAATATTCCTAATAAAGGTCTTCTAGAGGAATTTCTTGGTTATACTGATGGTTTATCATCTGAGAGAGTCGAGAAGTTATTCTACAAAGTGTGCAATAATTAATTATGTAAAAAAGTAAATTTTTGACCTTTAATATGAGATGGTGCCGGGTGCAGGATTCGAACCCGCGACCCATTGATTACAAATCAATTGCTCTACCAACTGAGCTAACCCGGCAACAACATAGCCATATAAACAATTTTGCTGTAATTTTTCAAGTTTTAAATCACCATTTGGAATTATATTAAACTATGCCTATAGTGTGAACTTATAAAATGGTTTTTTAGAATTTGAAATGAATTTTTCCCAATCAGTCATATCAGTTTATTCAAATTATTTTGTTTATAAATCAAGATCGCCCAGGTCAGAATACTGGTGGTATACTTTGTTTTACTTATTAGTATCATTTTTCTTGGCAATATTAGATTATGCTTTTTTACTAATACTTCCATTCTTTTCAGCTTTATCTATTCTTACTAATTTATTTGTAATTTTAAATATCATACCAGGAATAATGCTTGCAATTAGAAGATTTCATGATCTCAATAGGTCGGGTTTTTGGGTGCTAATTAATCTAATTCCAGTTATTGGAGTTATCATTGTTTTTATTTGGTTTTGTTTTAAAGGCACAGAAGGCCAAAATAGGTTTGGTGAAAATCCGCTTGATAGTGTAAAATAACGTTTTGATTTAATATAACTAAAATATGATTATTTACGAACTTTTTACTTAAAAATTTTTTAGAGTGATGAGGATATAATGAAGGCAGCAATAATTAATAACTACAGTAATGATTTTAGCGCTTTAAAGTATGATAATGTTGAAATACCGAAAATAAGTTCAAAGGAAGTATTGATAAAGGTTCATGCAAGTGGAGTGAATCATTGTGATACTGACTTAAGAAAAGGGTTATTTGGTGTGGATAGTATCATGCCACATGTTATGGGAGTAGATGCGGCAGGTGAAGTTATTGAAATTGGTTCAGAAGTTTGTCAGTTTAAAATAGGTGACAGAGTTTCCCCTCATTTTATTTTAAGTTGTGGATCTTGCCCATATTGTAATGATGGAAGAGAGAATATATGTCCCCATGCTGGTGTGCTTGGTGTTACAGAATGGGGTGGGTATTCAGAATATGTTAAAATTAAAGAGAATAATTTAGTCAAGATACCTGATGGACTGTCTTTCGACCATGCTGTGGCTGGTCAAATTCCTTTTGCAACTGCTTGGGAAGCGCTTATTGATGTTGCCAAAGTTCGCTTAGGCGAGAGAGTCTTAATAACAGCTGCTGGGGGTGGTGTTGGTTCCGCAGCTATCCAAGTTGCTAAACTTGCTGGTGCAAGGGTAATAGCTGCAGCAGGAGCAAATGAAAAATTAGATAAAGCTATTGAGTTAGGTGCGGATGATGCCATTAATTATACAACAAAAAGTTTAGGTGATGCTGTTCGAGATTTGACAAAAGGAAAAGGAGTAGATGTAGCGCTTGAAATGACGGGTGGTTCTATACTATTGCAATCAATAGATGCTTTATCACTTGGTGGAAGGTTGGCAACTATAGGGGCGCATGGGGGGGAAAAAATTGAAATAGATTTTATAGAATTATTCAGAAAACATGTATCTATTCATGGCTGTGGTCGTTCAACTAAAGTTCATGTTGAAAAAGTGCTCAACATGATGGTTAGAGGTTTTTTCAAACCAATCATTCACAGCACTTTTCACTTGAGTGAAGCTGGTTTAGCCCATGAATTAATGGAAAGCCGAAATTTCTTTGGTAGGATAATTCTTAATCCATAATATCTAAAATATGAGTATTTTTTTTTCTTTATTAATTTTATTTATGTCAGTAATAATTCTTGCTGCTGTTAGTGCTGCATTTATTTCTGCTTATGAAAAATTCTTTGGATCAGAACCTAATAAAGTAACTTTAGTTATTGTAAATTTGATTATATTAGTTCTTAGCTATTATTTTATTATTTTGCCCATATTATCTGAAAACTAGTATTTTATATAATTTTTCTTTGTTCTTTAATTCCATACAAAGCAACAGATGTTGCATTAGAGACGTTCAAACTATCTATTCCATTTTCTATTGCTAGCTTGCTCATTTCGATTGTAAATGAGGAATCACAAACTTTTTTAGTAAGTAATCTTAATCCTTTTCCTTCAGAACCAATTACAATTACTATAGGTCCTGATGTATTAATTGTACTTAGAGTTTTTTTTGAATTTATATCAAGACCAAGCACCCAAAAATTATTTTTTTTTAATTTTGTTAACGTTCTTGATAAATTTGGAACTCTGAAAATATTAGCAATCTCTAATGCTCCTGCGGCAGATTTTGCTAATAGGCCTGTCTCCTGAGGGCTATTTTTTTTTGGTATAATGACTCCCTCGCAACCGAAGATAACTGAACTTCTAATTATAGCTCCGACATTTTGGGGGTCATTTATTTGGTCCAATGCTAATAAAATTGAATTCTTTGAAAAATTTTTTAGTGAAATTTCAATTTGTTTATTAGAAAGGTTTTCAACCTTTAAAATAACACCTTGGTGTCGAGAATTTGGTTCCAAAAGAGATTTAATATCTTTCTTTGTAACTTCTTCTACTAAAAGCCCTCTATCTATGGCTAATCCATGAAAAATTTTGCCATATTTCACCAAAACCTCCTTAGTGCATAGGAGTTTTTTGCAATCTCTTGATTTGTTTTTTAATGCAGCAATTACTGGGTTTAGACCATAAATCCAGTAATCTGGTGATTTTTTTTTGTATCTTGGGTTATTAAAGTATTTTGCCGGGTTGTCATAATTAGCACTCACGATTATATTCACCCCTTTTTAGAATGTGAATTTTTATGATTAAGGATTATACTCTTGTTTGGTCCAAAATCTTTATAAAAGAATATAATTTTGGAGACTTTATTTGGATTATAATTAGGAGGGGTGCCCGAGTGGCTAAAGGGGACGGGCTGTAAACCCGTTGGCTATGCCTACGTTGGTTCGAATCCAACTCCCTCCACCATAAGTTTTGAAGGAATATAATCGTATGATGTTCTATAGTATATTTTTTGCGGGTGTAGCTCAATGGTAGAGCCCCAGCCTTCCAAGCTGGTTACGTGGGTTCGATTCCCATCACCCGCTCCAAAAAAGTATAGTTGTTAGTTTGACTTAAGGAAGCTATAAGTAAATGATAAGTTGTGAATTAAAGGAGCGTAGCTCAATTGGTAGAGCACCGGTCTCCAAAACCGGGGGCTGTGGGTTCGAGTCCCTCCGCTCCTGCCATGACTTCTTAAGATGTGATTAATTTCTGGGAGAAATAGGGTAACTATATGTCAAAAAATAACCCATTAGAGTTTGTTAGACAAGTTCGTCAAGAGCTTTCAAAAGTAACCTGGCCAACTAGGAAGGAAACAATAGTATCAACAATTATGGTTTTTATTATGGTTATATTAGCATCTCTTTTCTTTTTTGTTATTGATCAAATATTTTCTTTTGGTGTAAAGAATATTTTAGGTTTAGGGGGATAAAATTTGGTTTCTCAGTGGTATATAATTCAAGCTTATTCAGGATTTGAGAAAAAGGTTGCGGCTTCAATAAAAGATCAAGCTGAGGCTAAAGGTCTAGGCAAAAATATTGAAGAAGTATTAGTGCCTACTGAAGAAGTAGTTGAAATGAGAAGAGGTAAAAAAGTTAATACTGATCGAAAATTTTTCCCTGGTTATGTTCTAGCAAAAATTGAAATGACTGATGAAACTTATCATTTAGTCAAAAATACCCCAAAAGTTAGTGGCTTCTTAGGTTCGGGCTCAACACCCTCACCGGTAAGTAAGTCAGAAGTTGACAGAATTATGCACCAGGTTCAAGAGGGGATAGAAAGGCCAAAACCATCAATAACATTTGAAGTTGGAGAACAAGTAAGGGTAGCAGATGGACCTTTTACTTCTTTTAATGGTATTGTAGAGGAAGTGGATGAAGAGAGAGCTAGATTGAAAGTAGCAGTTTCCATTTTTGGGCGTGCAACTCCCGTAGAATTAGAATATACACAAGTTGAGAAAATTTAATCTATTTGTATAAATATAACATATAAAATATGATTTGATTTTTAAAATGTACATTAGAGAGTTATAGAGATAAACAATGGCAAAAAAAGTTGATGGTTATATAAAGTTACAAGTGCCAGCTGGTCAGGCTAATCCCTCGCCTCCAATTGGTCCAGCACTAGGTCAAAGGGGTATAAATATAATGGAATTTTGCAAAGCATTTAATGCCAAA
>PTLN01000058.1 GCA_002938125.1 Alphaproteobacteria bacterium MarineAlpha2_Bin1 | reverse complement strand
ATGGAGGGGCCCACACCAGTTTCTGCATTAATACATGCGGCTACAATGGTAACGGCTGGTGTTTTTATGGTTGTAAGATGTTCTCCGTTATTTGAGTATGCTCCTTTTACTCTTAATTTTATAACTTTAACAGGAGCTGTCACTGCTTTTTTTGCTGCTAGTGTTGCTGTTGTTCAAAATGATATTAAAAGAGTAATTGCTTACTCTACATGTAGTCAGTTGGGTTATATGTTTATTGCTGTTGGTTTATCTGCGTATTCAGTAGCGATTTTTCATTTATTTACTCACGCTTTTTTTAAAGCTTTATTATTTTTAGCGTCTGGTTCTGTTATACATGCTGTTTCTGATGAGCAAGATATGAGAAAGATGGGAGGTTTATATACTTTGCTACCCGTTACATACTTAATGGTATGGGTTGGTTCATTAGCCTTAGCAGGAATTCCTATTTTTGCAGGTTTTTTCTCTAAAGACTTAATTATTGAAATAGCTTATGCAGGTGCTTCATCAATATCTAATTTTGCTTTCTGGATGGCTTTATTTGCTGCTTTTTTAACAGCTTTTTATTCCTGGCGTTTAATATTTATGACCTTTCATGGTAAAACACGTATTCCTCAATCTGTTATGTCTCATGTTCATGAGGCTCCTTTATCAATGAGTATACCGATGATTCTCTTAGCATTTGGAGCGATCTTTTCAGGTATTTTATGTGTTGGAATAATGACCGGGCATCATAATTCTGAGTTTTGGGGAACCTCACTTTTTGTATTTCCTGGTAGGGATTTAATCGAAGCAGCTCATGAATTGCACTTTGGTTTGAAAATTTTACCCGTTATAGTTTCTATAATAGGAATTTTATTAGCATGGTATTTATATATCCATAAAACTAGTATTCCCAAAATTATAGCAACTGCCAATCAACCACTTTATTTATTTTTGCTAAATAAATGGTATTTTGACGAAATTTATAATTATTTAATTGTTAATCCGAGCAGATGGATTGGGTATTTTCTATGGAAAAAAGGAGACGAAACAATAATAGATGGTATTGGTCCTGATGGATTTTCTGCAATGATTAATGGAATATCTAAAAAAATTGCTCTTCTTCAGAGTGGGCTATTATATCATTATGCATTTGTTATGTTGGCTGGTGTCGTCTTATTTGTCTCTTGGTTTTTATTGGTGTAAATATGACATCTTGGCCAATATTATCAATAATAACTTTTTTACCTCTTGTAGGTGCAGCATTTCTTTTGTTAATAAGAGGTGATGAAAAAACGGTAGCTAGAAATGCAAAATACCTAGCTTTATGGACAACAATAATTACCTTCGCTTTATCATTAATTCTCTGGGTAAGGTTTGATAAATCAACGTATGAGTTTCAGTTTGTTGAGAAGACTAGTTGGTTATCTGAAAATATATCATATCATATGGGTATTGATGGTATATCACTTTTATTTATTATTCTATCTACATTTCTTATGCCTATTTGTATATTGGCAAGTTGGGTTTCAATTAAATCAAGAGTAAGAGAGTATATGATTGCGTTTTTAGTTATAGAAACTGCAATGATAGGAGTTTTTTCAGCTCTTGATTTTCTAATTTTTTATATTTTCTTTGAGGGTGGTTTGATTCCCATGTTTTTAATTATTGGGATATGGGGTGGTTCAAATAGAATTTACGCCACATTTAAATTTTTCCTTTATACTCTCATTGGTTCGTTATTGATGTTAGTTGCTATTATTGTAATGTATTTTCAAGCAGGTACTACCGATATACCTTCTTTAATGGCCTTTAGTTTTGATCTTACTTTACAGAAATGGTTATGGATTGCATTTTTTGCTTCTTTCGCTGTGAAAATTCCTATGTGGCCAGTCCATACGTGGTTACCTGATGCACATGTAGAGGCGCCCACAGCGGGTTCTGTAATTCTTGCAGCTGTATTATTGAAAATGGGGGCATATGGCTTTCTTCGTTTCTCTATTCCTATGCTTCCAAATGCTACAGAATATTTCACTCCATTAGTTTTCATTTTGAGTGTAATAGCGATAATTTATGCCTCTTTTGTAGCACTTAGGCAAGCAGATATGAAAAAATTAGTTGCTTATTCTTCTGTAGCGCATATGGGTTTTGTAACTATCGGAATATTTACTTTTACGCAACAAGGTATTGAAGGTGGTTTATTTCAAATGATTAGTCATGGTTTAATTTCTGGAGCGTTATTTCTTTGTGTAGGAGTAATTTATGATAGAATGCACACAAGACTAATTGAAAAATATGGTGGTTTAGTAAATAGAATGCCAAAGTATGCATTCCTATTTTTATTATTTACTTTAGCAAATGTAGGTTTACCTGGTACAAGTGGTTTTATTGGTGAGTTCTTAGTTCTTGTTGGTATTTTCAAAGTTAATACTTGGGTTGCGGTTTTTGCAACTACTGGAGTAGTTCTAAGTGCTGCGTATGCATTAAGTTTGTATAGAAGAGTTATTTTTGGTGAACTTGTGAAACTAGAACTAAAAGAAATTCTTGATATAAATAGAAGGGAGATAATCTTACTTCTTCCTCTTGCGTTGGCAATAATAATATTTGGTGTATATCCTGAACCTCTTTTATCTGTGATGCACACTTCAGTAGATAATTTGATTTACCAAAATTCTCTTGCCTTAGACCTCCCACTTAACCAGAATCTTGTTGGAATTAAGTAGGTCAAAGATGCAATATAATGATATTCCAAATTTTCTTCCTGCTTTACCAGAAATATTTATGTCAGTAATTTGCATGGGATTATTACTTCTTGGCGTTTTTAAAGGTGATAAAAGTACTTATCTTATTTCCTGGCTTGTTATTTTCAGTTTATTTGTAACTTCTCTTTTGTGTATTTTTGGCCCAAACGACAAAATAATTTTCTCAAATATTTTTATAGTAGATGATTTTTCTATTTTCTCAAAAGTTTTGATTCTTATTGGTGCTATTGCTGCATTAGGAATGTCCTTTAATTATATTAGAAATGAAGGTATGGAAAAATTTGAATATCCTATTCTTATTATGCTTTCTACCCTAGGTATGATGATGATGGTCTCGGCTAATGATTTGATTTCTTTATATGTTGGACTTGAATTACAGAGTTTAGCATTATATGTTTTAGCTGCATTTAAAAGAGATACGCTTAAATCATCTGAAGCTGGTTTAAAATATTTTGTTTTAGGAGCTCTTTCATCAGGCATGTTACTTTATGGGGCTTCTCTAATTTATGGTTTTAGTGGAACAACTAATTTTGAGACAATTCAAGCAATGTTTGACTCAAACAATGAACCATCTTTAGGTATAATTGTTGGTATAGTTTTTATTATATCTGCAATGGCTTTTAAGGTATCCGCGGTTCCATTTCATATGTGGACACCTGATGTATATGAAGGTTCAACAACTTCAGTAACAGCATTTTTGTCTATGGCTCCTAAAGTAGCTGCTATGTGCTTATTTATAAGATTAGTATATGTACCTTTTTACGGTCTTGTTCCAGAATGGCAACAAGTAGTAATATTAATTTCTGCAGCATCAATGATTGTTGGTGCTCTTGCTGCAATTAGGCAAACAAATATTAAAAGACTTATGGCCTATAGTTCCATTGGTCACATGGGTTTTGCACTTTTGGGTCTATCAGCAGGGACACAACAAGGTGTTGAGAGTGTTCTTATATACATGTTTATCTATTTGTTTATGAATATTGGTGTATTTGTGGTTATTTTATCAATGAGAGTTAATGGAGTAATGGTAGAAAATATACACGACCTCTCTGGTCTTGGTAAAAATAACCCTTTTCTGGCTATTATTTTTGGAATTTTAATGTTTTCCTTAGCAGGTATTCCTCCATTAGCAGGTTTTTTTGCTAAATTTTATGTTTTTCTTGCGGCTGTAGACAGTGGTTTATATATTCTTTGTATAATTGGAGTGATTTCTAGTGTTATTGGAGCTTTTTATTATCTAAGAATTGTTAAAATAATGTATTTTGATGAGCCCGAAGATACATTAGAGAAACCAAGTAGTGCTTCAATGATTTCTTTACTGGGTATTAGTGGTATATTTACAATATTTTTTATTGTTGCTCCGACACCCATTATTTCATGGGCACAACATGCAGCTTCGTCAATTATTCAGTGAATAAGATCACAGGTTTAAGTTCTTTTTTTTCATACCAAAAGTATGATCTAGTTGAGAGTACTAACGAATTAATGAAAGATTTAGCTTTAAAATCTTTTCCAGAAGGGACTTTAATACATGCTATTAATCAGAGTAAAGGTAAAGGTAGATCGGGTAAAGTTTGGGAATCACAAAAAGGAAACTTATTTTTTTCAGTTTTATTAAGACCTAAGGTTTTAAATCAGGAAATTTCACAACTATCTTTTGTAAGTTCATTAGCTGTAAGGCAGGCGTTATCAAATATCACAAATGACACAAGAAATTTTACTCTCAAGTGGCCAAATGATATTTTATATAAAAATAAAAAAATTTCTGGTATATTATTAGAATCTTCACCGTGTAGAAATAATAATCAAGTAGATTGGGTAGTTGTAGGGATAGGAATTAATATAATAAATATTCCTGACAACCTGGATTATGTTACTTGTCTATATGAACATGGCTATTTTTGTGAACTAAATGATGTTCTTAAAGAGGTTGGAAATGAGTTAGAACAGTTTTATAATATTTGGTTATTAAATAGTTTTGATAAAATTAAAAAAATTTGGCTAAGGTATTGCTATCCAAAAGGAAGAAAAATATCAGTTACTGTAAAAAATGAAAAAATAATTGGAAAGTTTGATGGAATTACAGTAGATGGTTCTTTAAAAATTAAATTACTTGATAATACTTCTAGGGTAATTTCAGGTGGTGAGGTCGATATAATTTGAAGTTAGTGGTAATTTTATGAATTTAAATGAGGATGTTTTATATTTTATTCCATTAGGTGGATCTAATGAAATAGGAATGAATTTCAATTTATATGGTTATAATAATCACTGGATTATTATTGATATGGGTATAATGTTTGCAGGAGATGATTACCCTGGTGTTGATATTGTTATTCCTGATACACAGTTTATTGAAACAATTATTGAAAATATTCAAGCTATATTTATTACTCATGCACATGAAGATCATATTGGAGGAGTGCCATATTTATTCGAAAAATTTAATTGCCCTATATATTTAACAAATTTTGCAAAAAAATTGTTAGAGACAAAAGTAAAAAATACAGTATGTAATGACAGCTTGTTTTTAAAAAAGGTTGAATATTTAAAACCAGTAAAAATTGGTCCTTTCGAAGTTATATATGGAAATATTACTCATTCGATACCTGAATCCAGTATACTTTCTATTTCAGTTGCAAATAAAGTTATTGTCCATTCAGGTGATTGGAAAATTGATAAAAAACCATTAATTGGAAAAAAAACTGACACAAAATTTCTTAGAAACCTGTCGAAAAAAGGTGTCGATGTTTTAATATGCGATTCGACAAATGTGTTTAATAGAAATTTATCAGGTTCAGAAAATGATGTTAGAAAAAATCTTTTTAAAATAATTAAATCGTCGACATCTAAAAAGATTTTTGTAACAACTTTTGCTTCAAATATTGCTAGACTTTCATCCTTAATCTTTATTGCTGTAAAACTTGATATTAATATATGTTTTATAGGAGGTTCTTTGAATAGATCTTTTGATATTGCAAGTTCATGTGGATATTTAGAAAAACCGAAAAATTATATCAATTCAAACGAAATATCTAGCAATAAAAAAACTATTATTGTATGTACAGGTTGTCAGGGTGAACCAAGAGCAGCTTTAAGTAGGATTGCACATGATGATCATCAAGTTAAATTTATCAGAGACGATTTATTGATCTTTTCTTCAAAAATAATACCTGGAAATGAAAAAAAAATTGGAAGCATTATTAATAAAATAACTAGGTTAGGTGTTGAAATAATAACTGAAAAAGATCAATTAGTTCACGTTTCTGGCCATCCGGGTAGAGAGGAGCTAGAGTATTTATACGATATCTTAAAACCTAAATCTTTAATACCAGTTCATGGTGAGGCTAGGCACATTTTTGAACATGCAAATTTTGCTAAAATAAAAGGAGTAAAAAATCCTATTATAATTAATAATGGTGATCTTGTTAATTTATCAAAAGAACATATTTATGTAGAAGATAAAGTTCATTCAGGTAAGATTCTTATAGATAGTAACACTAGAATTTCACCTGATAGCGAAGTAATCAAACAAAGAATTAGAATTAAAGAGAATGGTATAATTTTTATATTATTAATAATTATTAATAATAAATTATTTAATATTTACGTCTCTTCAATTGGTTTATTAGAAAATTACCTGGAATTCGAAGACGAATTAACTAAGGAGTTAGAAAAAAACTATAAAATGAAACTAATTGACAAAAATAATTATGAGCTGATTACTAGGCAGTGTGTAAATAGAGTTTTAAAGAAATCTACAAAAAAGAGGCCAAAAGTTATAATTAAATATGTTAATGAAAGTAATTATAAGGATTAATAATGATAGGAAATTTAAATCATGTAGCTATAGTTGTTCCAAATTTAGAAAAAGCAAAATTTAAGTATGAAGGTATATTAGGTGCAACTGTTTCTGGTATAGAACATTTGGAAGATCATGGAGTATCTATAATTTTTGTAAAATTAGGAAATACTAAAATTGAATTGATGCATCCGCTAGGGGATAAATCTCCAATAAAAAAATTTTTAGAAAAAAATCCGAATGGTGCAATACATCATGTATGTTACGAAGTAAAAAATATTAAAAACTCGATTAAATTACTCCAAAAAAAAGGTATTGAAATTATTGGTGACAGTTCACCTTCGATAGGTGCTCATGGCAAGCCTGTGGTATTTTTGAAACCTAAACAATTTGATGGGACTCTTATTGAACTTGAGGAGGTCTAATTTTAATGAATTTTTTAACTAGTTTAGCTGTATATTTTGTTATTTGGTGGATAAGTCTGTTTATTGTATTGCCCTGGGGAAATAGACCAGAGGAAAAAGTAATTTTAGGTAATGAAAAAAGTGCACCAGCTAAGCCAAGAATTTTAGTAAAATTTTTAATTACAACTCTTTTAGCAGCCTTTATATGGTCTTGCTTATGGTTAGTTATTTATTTCAAGGTTTTTTCAATTATAGAGTAAAAAAAAGCAGGGCCTTGACCCTGCTTTTAAGTCGCGCTCAAATTCAGTGAACAAGCGCGGAGTGACTAGGTTATTTCCTCCCTAAACTTGGGCCAATGCCTAGCCATAATCAGCCTAAGAATTGAATAATATAATATTATTGGTTTTCAGTCACTATTTAAGTCGATTTTTTTATATTTTATCCACAATTTATTATATTTTGATGCTAAAAGTACCAGCTTAATAGTGCTTGTCTGAGTATGCTTAATATATTAATAATTCTGGTATATTTATATTAGTTAGAAATTTATTGTGAATTTTATACATCCTATAAAAATTTTTTTATTTAATAATGTAATTTCTCACTTTTTTACTGATTTAACGATACAAAATTATTGTTATTATATAGGTTTTAAAGGTAATTGATTTATGAAAATTTCAGAATTTTTCTTGCCAACCTTAAAGGAAGCACCATCAGAAGCTAAGGTAATATCTCATCAACTTATGTTACGGTCAGGAATGATAAAACAGTCCTCTGCTGGAATATATTCTTGGTTACCTTTAGGTTTTAAAGTTTTAAAAAAAATTGAAGATATTATTAGAAAAGAACAAGATTCTATTGGAGGTCAAGAAATATTAATGCCTACGATACAACCAGCCGATATTTGGGTTGAAAGTGGAAGATATGAAGATTATGGCCAAGAAATGTTAAGAATAAAAGATAGGTCTAATAGAGAATTATTATATGGTCCAACAAATGAGGAACTCATCACTGATATTTTTAGAACTCATTTGAAAAGTTATAAAGATCTTCCCCTATTGCTGTATCATATTCAGTGGAAATTTAGAGATGAACTCAGACCAAGATATGGGGTAATGAGGGGAAGAGAATTTCTTATGAAGGATTCTTATTCCTTTGATTTAGACTTAGAACAATCACGCTTAACTTATCAAAAAAATTTTTTATCATACTTGAGAATTTTTGCAAGATTAGGACTTAAAGCTCTTCCTGTTAAAGCAAACCCTGGTCCTATAGGTGGTGATTTAAGTCATGAGTTTGTCATTTTAGCACCTAATGGTGAGAGTGATATTTTTTTTGATAAAACTTTATTAGAATTAGACCCTCTATCTAAAGAAAATTATTCAGATAAAAATATAATTGATAAAGCATATAATAAATGGGCTCAATGTTATTCAGTAACAGATGATATATATAATGAAAAAGAATATAACCAATTTGTAAGTCCTGAAAATAGGACTAATAGTAGAGCGATTGAAGTAGGTCACGTTTTTTATTTTGGAACAAAGTATTCTAAATCGATGGGTGCAAATATTATAAATAATAAGGGTGAGTCTGTGAATGTTCATATGGGCTCTTATGGGATAGGTGTTTCAAGATTAGTAGGCGCAATTATTGAATATTCGCATGATGACAAAGGTATAATATGGCCAATAAATGTTGCCCCATTCTCTGTTGGAATATTGAATCTTAAAAATGGTGACGAATATTGTGATAGGATGAGTGAGCTAATATATCAAAATTTACTTATTGCTGGTGTCGAAGTACTTTATGATGATACTTCAGAAAGAGCAGGATCTAAATTTGCAAATATGGATTTAATTGGTTTACCTTATCAAGTATTCATAGGTTTAAAAAGCAAGGAAACTGGTTTGTTTGAAATTAAAGAGAGATCAACCAATAAAAGATATTTTTTAGCATTAGATAGCTTAATTAATCACCTAACAGAAATATTTAATTAGCATATGATAAGAAAATTAGAATTATTTATCGCTTTACGTTATCTCAGATCTAGGCGAAGAGAGAATTTTATATCTATAGTATCTGCTTTTTCTTTTTTTGGTATTACTATCGGAGTAGCTGCATTAATTGTAGTTCTTGCAGTACAAAATGGTTTTAGGCAAGAATTGTTTACTAGAGTATTAGGAATCAATCCTCATATTATTATTACAAATAACCAAGGCCCTATAAATAATTATATAGACTTAACTAAAAACATATCTTCAATTAGTGGTATAAAGTCAGTATTTCCAATAATTGATTCTCAGGTTATGGTTAGGTCAAAGGGAAAAGTAGCTGGTGCGCTTGTTAGAGGTATAACTTATAGTGATATTAAAAAAGTTGATATTCTAAAAAAGAATTTAATATCAGGAAATTTCAATTCTCTCGAATCTAATGAAATCATTCTTGGTTATAGATTAGCAAATTTATTAAATATTAAACTAGGAGATAATATTACAATTTTAACAAGTTCAGTTATATCAACAGCAATAGGAAGTATTCCAAGAACGAAATTATATACAGTTGGCGGTATATTTAATGTAGGCATGTATGAATATGACTCAACTTATATATTTTTAAGTTTAACTAACTCTATGAAATTATTAAATTATGATAATGCAGTTGGTTTTATTGATATAAGGTTAAATAATCCAGATAAAGTTGATTTTGTAACTCAACAGATTAATTCAATTTTGCCTTCTAATTATATTATAATTGATTGGAAACAATTAAATTCAAGTTATGTTAACGCCTTAAAGACTGAAAAGAATGTTATGTTTTTGATTCTTACTTTAATTATATTAGTTGCAGCTTTTAATATAGTATCTGGGCTAGTTATGCTCGTTAAAGAAAAAGATAGAGATATTGCTATCTTACGAACATTAGGTGCAAGTAAATTTACTATAATGAAAATTTTTTTTCTATCTGGGACAACTATAGGTATAATTGGAACATCTTTCGGATCAATTATTGGTTTACTTTTCGCAAAAAATATATCTTCTATACAGTCATTTTTAGAAAATTTTACTGGTAATAATTTATTTGCTGCAGAGGTTTATTTTTTATCTCAATTACCAGCAAAAATAATTTTATCTGATGTAATTTTAGTTATTTGTATGAGTTTGTTTCTATCTATTTTAGCTACTATTTATCCCTCTTGGAAGGCTTCAAGACTGGAACCTGTAGAGGTATTGAGATATGAATAGTGATAATAAGAATAATCAAATTATATCTATTAACGCTTTATCAA
>PTLN01000057.1 GCA_002938125.1 Alphaproteobacteria bacterium MarineAlpha2_Bin1 | reverse complement strand
AATATATTGTAAACTGGATCTGAATATTTTTGAAATGAATTCAAAATTTAAATACATAGATTTGCAAAATAGATTCTATAAAATTAGTATAAAAAAAAATAAGAGAGCTAAAAGAATAATCCTTAAAGTCTCAAATATTGATAGAAAGATATCAATAACATTACCTAAGTATGAGAGTGAAAAGAGAGGTTTAAATTTTTTATTTAAAAATCAAGAGTGGGTTCTGAAACAATTAAACTCAATCCCCAAAAAAATACCCTTCAAAAACTTTTCAAAAATACCATATATGGGAAAAATGCATAAAATTATACATATTTCAAGAAATGGTAACTTAATTTATATTTATAAGGATCAAATAATTTTTTTTGGAAAAAAGGACGATTTATCAAAAAATATAAAAAAATGGTTATTTGACAAGGCAAAAAATGAGATTATAAAGTTAGCTAACTCAAAAGTTGTGTTGCTTGAAAAAAATTTTAATAAAATCTATATTAAGGATCTTAAGTCCAGCTGGGGGACATGTGGGCATAATGGTAACTTGTCATTTTCATGGAGACTTATACTTGCACCAAGACACGTAATGGAGTACATAGTAGTTCATGAACTTTGCCACCTAGTAGAATTGAATCATAGTAAAGAATTTTGGAAATTAGTAACTACTATTTTCCCTCATAGAAACCATTCTCAAAATTGGCTAAAACTAAATGGTACTAACCTACATTCGATAGGTTAAATACATGGAAATTTTATGAAATCTAGTGCCTTTGGAATAATTTTTTTTTCAAGTCTTTTAATGGCTATAAGTCCTTTTGCAACGGATACATACGTTCCATCCCTTCCAACTATCAGCAAGACACTCGGCTCACCTGCCTCAGTAGTACAGATGACTTTGAGTGTGTATCTTTTTGCATTTGCATTAGGTCAACTATTTTGGGGACCATTAGCAGATAACATTGGAAGAAAAAAAACAATATTGATTGGAATTTTTATTTTCTTAATTGGATCTGGAGGTTGTTTTTTATCAGAAAGTATAGAAGCAATAATTTTTTTCAGGGGTGTCCAGGGTTTTGGAGCATCTTTTGGTCAAATATTAGCTAGAGCAATAATTAGAGACCTTCATTCACCTAAGGAGGGCACAAGAATCACGGCTTTCAGCACTATGGCTATGGGTAGCGCGAGTATAATTGGACCAAATATTGGAGCTTTACTTACATCTTACTACACTTGGAAATTGATTTTTTTTGTTGTGTTTATTTACGGTCTAATAATATTAATTTATACATCTATAAAATTTAAAGAGACACACCTGGATAAAAATAGAATTTCTATAAACCCAAAAGAGATTTTAAAAAACTTTTCAACTTTAGTAAAAGACATTAATTTTTGCAGATATACTATATCATTAACTTTAGTTTTTGGTTGTATTTTTGCATTTATTTCGAGTGGACCATTTATTGCTTCTGATGTTTACAATATAGACACAGCAAAATTAGGATTGGTTTTCACCCCTTTAGCTTTAGCATTTATCTTATTTTCTGCAATCATTACCAGGTTAATAAAACATTATGAACCATCAAAATTATTTTTATTAGGTTTATTCATGGCTTTACTAGGCGGTATTTCAATATTCTTAGGAACATTGATTTATCCTAATATTTTTACTTTACTTTTTGGAGCTATGATTATAGCCGCTGCCATGGGTGTAGTTGTACCTATTGGTTTTACTTTAGCTATTGCAAATCATCCTAAAATAGCTGGAACTGCATCAACATTTTTGGGTTTCATTCAGGCTTCTTTTTCAGCATTTTTTGGATATATTACAGTAATTTTGTATAATTACACTGCTATTCCAATGGCATCTGTAATGTTTGTATTAACGTCTCTATCTTTCATTGCATTCCTTATAATAAAAAAATAAATTTTTATATATTTAAATTTTTACTGATAAATAATAGATAAAATTACGTATCTAAATTAATAACAGTCAGAGCTCTGTCTTGTATAAACTCTCTTCTAGGAGCAACTTTATCACCCATTAAAGTATCAAAAATATTGTTAGCATCATCTGTTCTAGATATTTTTACCTGCAATAGGCTCCTAACAGAAGGGTCAAGAGTGGTTTCCCAAAGTTGATCTGGATTCATTTCTCCAAGACCCTTGTATCTCTGAACAGCTAAGCCTTTCTTACCAAATGAAAAAACTGTATTTATAAGTTGGGATGGTGATCTAATTACATGATCTATATCTTTTTTCTTTAATATTGCCCTTTTAAGATATGTTTTTTGTAAGTTTAATGCATGCTCATCAAGCCGTCTTGCATCAAGGGATTTGATCAATGGGCTATCAATTGAATATGATTCCAGAACACCCCTCAAGTTTCTTGAAAATTTTAGGCCTCCGTCCGCTAAGGTAGAACCCATCCAACCATTTTCAACTTCCTGTGACAATTGATCTAAGCGATTTGCTACATATTTAGCTACTTCAGAAGCTTTCTCAGAATCATTTAAAATATCTGGGTTAAGAGCTCCAGCAATGGCTGTCTGTTCAACTATATTTTTATCGTATTTATCTGAAATTCTCTCAATTATATTATTACATTCTTTCGCTTCATGTACGAGTTCTCTCAAGTCCTCACCAGCTATTTGTTCACCTGAATAAAGAGTAAGAACACAATCACTTATTCCTTCGTTAATGAGATAATCATTCATTTCTTTTTCATCTTTAATATAAGTAATAGATTTACCATGTGATATTTTATAAAGAGGGGGCTGAGCAATATAAAGATATCCTGCTTCAATTATTTCAGGCATTTTTCTATAAAAAAATGTTAATAATAGTGTTCTAATGTGGGAACCATCAACATCTGCATCTGTCATAATCACAATTTTGTGGTACCTTATCTTTGATAAATCGAAATCATCTTTAAAACCAGAACCTAGAGCAGTAATTAAAGTTCCAATTTCATTAGAGCTAATTACTTTATTCTCTCCTGCACGCTCTACATTTAATATTTTTCCTTTTAAAGGAAGAACTGCTTGAAATTTTCTATCTCTAGCCTGCTTAGCAGAACCTCCAGCAGAATCACCTTCAACTAAAAATAATTCTGATTTGGTAGCATCTTTTTCTTGGCAATCAGCAAGCTTTCCTGGAAGATTAGATATATCTAATGCACCCTTTCGTCTGGTAAGCTCTCTAGCTTTTCTGGCAGCCTCCCTAGCAAGGGCCGCCTCAATTATTTTATTTATTACAACTTTTACATCAGAAGGATGTTCCTCAAACCATTGAATTAATTTTTCATTTACAAGACTTTCTACAATAGGCCTTACCTCTGAAGACACTAACTTATCTTTTGTTTGAGAAGAAAATTTTGGATCTGGAACTTTAACTGAAAGAACACAGGTTAAACCTTCACGAGCATCATCTCCTGATAGAGATAATTTTTGATTTTTGTTTGAATTTTTAGAAAAATTATTTATTGTTCTCGTAAGTCCACTACGAAAACCAGCCAAATGAGTGCCACCATCTCTTTGAGGAATATTATTAGTAAAACAAAGAACGTTCTCATGATAGCTATCATTCCACTGTAAAGCTAATTCTACTTCTATACCTTCTTTCTCGCCATTTATAATTATTGTTGGATGAAGCTTTTGTTTGTTTCTATCTAAATGATCGACAAAAGCAGCTACACCTCCATCGTAATGCATAGAAACTTTCTTTGGTTCTACGCCTCTTAGATCATTTAAAAGAATTTTTACCCCAGAATTTAAAAATGCAAGTTCTCTCATTCTGTGTTCGATAGTAATAAAATCAAACTCCGTTAAAGAGAATACATCTGTTGAAGGTAAAAATTTAATTTTTGTTCCTTTTTTAGATGAAGCCCCTTTTTCCTTTAGTAAGTCTTCAGGTTCTCCATGAATATATGATTGAAAATATTCTTTACCGCCTCTATGAATTTCAACAGTCAAATGTTCTGATAAAGCGTTTACTACAGAAACACCTACTCCATGTAAACCACCCGAAACTTTATATGAATTCTCATCAAATTTTCCCCCAGCATGTAATTGTGTTAATATTACCTGCGCAGCCGAAACCCCCTCCTCTTCATGAATATCAGTAGGGATACCCCTCCCATTATCTTCTACTGAAACTGAACCATCTGGGTTTAATAAAACATTTATCTCATCACAATGACCTGCTAGTGACTCGTCTATAGCATTATCAACAACCTCATAAACCATATGATGCAAACCAGAACCATCATCAGTGTCTCCTATATACATTCCAGGCCTTTTCCTAACAGCGTCAAGGCCTCTTAGAACCTTAATTGATTCTGCACCATATTCTTCACTTTGATGATTTAGTTCACTATTTTTAGACATTTTAATCCCTTATAAGAAACTTATCATACAATATGTACCTTGCTATCTGCAACTTTGATAAGATGAAAATTACTAATCATTGACTTAAGAATTCCTGGATCTGTGGCCGTTATCCAGAGCTGAGAATTTATATCAAAAAACTCTGAAAATAAACACTCGAGATGAAAATAGTCTAAATGCGCTATTATGTCGTCTAAAAGTAATATTGGAGATCTACCATCTTTATCTATCAATAACTTTGACTGGCCTATAATTAATGCTATCAATAAAGCTTTTTGCTCTCCAGTTGAACACTTTTCTGCTAACATATTTTTTTTTAAATGCATTACTTTAAAATCACTCCTATGAGGACCCAATTTAGTTCTTCCAGTAATCGTATCAATAGATCTTGATTTTTTGATCTCAGATAAAAATTTTATTTCCGCTTCAGCAGGTGTTATTGTTTTTAGCCATTCCTCTATAGATCCTTCTACATAAACCTTTGATTCTGGGAAAGGTCCGACAACAGAAAATAATTTTTGATTAAGTAGATTTATACAGTCTACTCTAGTTTTTGATATAGCAACACCAGAGTTTGCAAGAGTTTTTTCAACAAGATCTAACCATTTTTCATTATTTATTTGTTCTTTGAGAATTTTAGACCTTTCTCTTAGTGCTTTTTCGTAAGTATTTAAATTTTTGATATGATTTGAGATATTATTAAATATTAATCTATCAAAAAATCTCCTCCTCTTTGAAGTCTCCCCCAAAAATATCCCATCCATTTGAGGTGTAACCCATAAAATTGATAAAATTTCTGATAAATATGTTATCGGTTTCAATTCTTTATCGACTTTAAGAATTCTCCCACTTTTATTAATTTTCTTTTTGGGTAAAACTCCAGTACCAATCATAAATTTATTATTTTTTTTTAGGTCACAAACATTTGCATTCACAGACCAGCCTAAATCATTATCTTCGTGAGTTACCTCCTCATAATTGATACTTCTGATTCCTCTGCCAGGTGACAAAAAGGATATCGCCTCAAGTAAATTTGTTTTACCTGATCCATTTTCCCCAAAAATTATTACTGGAGATTTGTTTAGAGTTAACTGGATGTCTTTATAATTTCTAAAATTATTAAGTGAAAGGTTGCTAATCTTGAAATTTGGCAAAAAATTACTGCTATCGCGGTCAATTTGATTGTGTTGGCTCAAACACTTATACTCTCATAGGCATTAAAACAAAAAGTGATTCAGAATCTGAATCGTCAGTAATTATCGCAGGAGAGACTGAATCTGATAGTGAAAAATTTATCACCTCACCCTGCACATGATGAGTAATGTCTAGTAAGTATTTAGAGTTAAAACCGATCTCAATCAATTCTGAATCGTACTCGATTGATAACTCCTCATATGCACTAGCTGCATCAGCGCTACTTGCAGAAATTTTCATCATATTAGATTCTATAGATAGTTTAATTGCTCTAGATTTTTCTGTTGATATTGTAGAAACTCTGTCAACAGCAGCAACAAAATCTATTCTATTTACTTTCATTAATTTATTATTTTGTTCAGGAATTACTCTTTGATAATCAGGGAAGGTGCCGTCTATTAATTTCGTTGTAATTGTAGTTGTACCTACATTAAATCTAATTTGAGAATCTGAAAGAGATACATTAATATCATCATCTGTATTATCTAGAAGTCTTCTTAATTCACCTACTGCTTTTCTTGGGACAATTATATTAGGAAAATCGGCCGCTCCTTGGGGGAGAGAAGATTCCGTATATGCCAACCTGTGTCCATCGGTAGCAACACTTCTTAACACCGAAGGACTAATATTATCTGGTTTATGAAAATAAACACCATTAAGATAGTATCTTGTTTCCTCAGTAGATATTGCAAACCGGGTTTTATCCAATAATTTTTTAAGTATCTTGGAAGAAATTGTAAAATTATGAGGCAAAGTATCATTTGAAACTACTGGAAACTCTTCTTTAGAGAGACACGGTAGAGAAAACTTTGACCTACCTGATTTAATTGTTATTTTTGAATTTTCTTTGTCGGTAGACAACTCTATTTGCGCACCTTCTGGTAGTTTTCTAACTATCTCATATAATAAATGTGCTGGTGTAGTGGTAGCACCATCAGAAATAATTTCTGCGGAAACCACTTCAACCATAGATAAGTCTAAATCAGTTGCTGTCAAATACAAACTTGATTTTTCACAGGCTATCAATAAATTTGATAGAATTGGTATGGTATTTTTCTTTTCAACAGCATTCTGAATATGAGAGAGTGCTGAAAATAAATGTGTTCGTTCTATTTTAAAATTCATTATTCTTGACCTTTAAGTCTTAAGTCATAAAAGCTAGGTAAAATATACCATCAGTTAATTGGCAAAAAAATAGTAAAGTAAAAGAATTTAAGAAAAAAAGAGCATTTATTATGTTTCTAACATTCTTTTTAACAGGTCAACATCTTCACCTAAATTTGTATCAGTATGCCTTAGCTCATCTATACGTTTAACTGCATGCATTACGGTCGTATGGTCTCTTCCTCCAAATTGCTTACCAATTTCAGGAAGAGATCTAGCAGTAAGTTGCTTAGCTAGATACATCGCAACTTGCCTCGGTCTAGCAACAGATCTTGCCCTTCTTGCAGAATGCATCTCACCTATTCTAATATTATAATGCTCTGCAACTCTTTTTTGTATGTCTTCAATGGTAATTCTTCGGTCATTAGCCCTTAGTAGGTCACGCAGCACTTCCTGAGTAGTTTCAAGAGTTATAGGCCTACCAACTAAATTAGAATAAGCTAATACTCTTGTAAGGGCACCCTCAAGTTCTCTTACATTAGAAGTTATCCTGTGAGCTAAAAATTCTACAACTTGGTCAGGAACATTTCTTGCTGATAACTGTTGAAGCTTAGATTGGAGAATACCTACCCTTAATTCATAATCTGTTTGATGTATATCTGCAACAAGGCCATGCCCCAATCTAGACCTCATTCTTTCTTCCATCCCATCTAAATTTGAGGGAGATCTATCACCAGAAATAATTACTTGCCTATTTTGATCCACTAAAGCATTAAATGTATGAAAAAATTCTTCTTGAGTAGATTCTTTTCCACTTATGAATTGTACATCGTCTATCATCAGAACATCAACAGATCTAAAAAGCTGTTTGAATGACATTACATCTTTGTATCTAAGGGCCCGGATAAATTGATACATAAATTTTTCAGCAGATAAATATATAACTTTTCTTTTTGGGTCACTTTCTCGAATATGCCATGCTATAGCGTGCATCAGGTGTGTTTTTCCTAATCCAACCCCACCGTAAAGATACAATGGATTAAATGGGACATTCTTTGCCTCTGCAACTCGATATGCTGCGGCATATGCTAATTCGTTAGGTTTCCCAACAACAAATTCTTTGAATGTAAACCTAGGATCTAAAGAAGCACTTACATCAACTATTCCAAAATCTTGAGTCGGTGTAGAAGGAATTAAATTTTCTACTTGATTATTGTTCTTGTTTAATTCTGGTGAATTACCAGAACCAGTTTTGTTCTTAACTTGAGAAGAAACTATTATTTCTACATACTGATTAGAATTGACTTCTTTTTTCCATATGTCTTGAATTCGATCATTATAATGAGAAATAATCCAATCCCTCATAAATCTTGAGGGCACAGATACAGTAAATTTTTCAGCAGATTCTAGGCAAGGCTGCATTTGATGCAACCAACTATTATAGACAGCTTCACCAAAGTTAATTCTAAGTAAACCGCATACTCTCTTCCAGTCACTCAAAATTTTTTCTGATAAAATATTTTTATTCGACATATTTGAACCTATGATTGAACCCATGGTAAACCGTTGAATTTCCATCCATCAATTGCATTTCTCTGGCGGGAATCATTCATTCTACCTTCGAACCCATCAGAAATATTGAAACAAAAACTGAACCCCTCTTTATACATAAGAGTTGCCGCTGACCTTGATCTTGAACCAGACCTACACAAAAAGTACAAATTATTTTGAAAATTTACATAGTTTTTTAATTCTTGTCCAAATTTAATATTTATCTGATTTCTAGGAAAAGTAAGCCACTCCAGGCAAATTAATTCTTTACCAATTGAGCTAAGATCAGGAACTCCTACAAAACTCCATTCTGCATTAGTTCTTACATCAATCAGAAATGCGTTTTCGTCGTTGTTTAAGGCTTCCCATGCTGATAAGGAAGTTATATCACTTGTATATTCCAATACAATTCCACCCTATGCCCAATTTGCAAATATTATTTAAAAGGAAAGTTTCAAATCTAACAAGTATGTTAAATAAATATTTATAAAATTAATATTTTATTTAGTAACATAAATTTAGATAATAGGCCCCCTTGAAAATAAAGAAAATATTTTATTGCAAAAGTTTTTATTTGTTAGGGAGCAACTTTTGATCGCAAACCCGAGTAAAGACATTAATACTCATCTAATGAGCTTGCAAGATAGTTATGCAAATAAGTTAAAAAGATTTTTTTAAATGCACAAAGGCAACACTACCACATATTGAGAATATTCTGAGTTTTCCACAAGGAATTTAAATTACTAAAGGGAAAGTGCCTTAATTCTATTTGACAATCTAGAAATTTTTCTGGATGCAGTATTTTTCTTAATCACACCCTTGCTCACACCCTTCATTATTTGAGACTCTGCAGATTTAAAGGCTTCTTTAGCAGCTGTCTGGTCTTTATTTTCTAATGCAGTCTCAACGCTCTTAATTGAAGTCCTAAGAAAAGTTATCCTTGAACCTCTAGTAAGAGTTTTCTTTTTGTTTGACCTAATTCTTTTTAAAGCTGATTTATGATTTGCCAAATTGATCCCCAAAAATAAAATATGTGAATATTTATATTCAAAAAAAGTTAAACGTCAAGCGTTCAGAATAAAAAACTAGGTATTAATATCAATATTTTAACAATTCTTAAAATTTGGCTTTCTCTTTTCTATAAACGCCTCCATACCTTCTTTTTGATCATTAAGACTGAAAGTCGAATAAAATAACTTTCTTTCATATTCAACACCCTGACTTAATGCCGAGTTATAGGCATAGTTAACCGAGTCTTTAGCTAAAAATACTGAAGGCGATGATAAATTTGCTATATCTGTCGCTGTTTTGATTGATTCAGAAATAAGTTCCTCATCCTTTATTACCCTACTAACAAGACCACACCTCTCAGCCTCATCTGCATCCATCATCCTTCCTGTTAAAATCATTTCCATAGCTTTCGATTTACCAACGAATCTTGATAGTCTCTGGGTTCCGCCAGCTCCTGGAATTATTCCAAGTTTGATTTCTGGTTGACCAAACTTAGCGCTTTCAGCTGCTAAGATAAAATCGCACATCATAGCCAACTCACAACCACCACCGAGTGCATAGCCTGCCACAGCTGCAATTATTGGCTTTCTACAGAAAGTAATAGCTTCCCATCTGCTTATAAAATTCTCCATATAGGATGAGGCGAATGATTTATCTTTCATTTCTTTAATATCAGCACCCGCAGCAAAGGCTTTATCATTTCCCGTTATGATAATAGCTGATATATTTTCATTATTTTCAGCATTCTTAATAGCATCGCCCAACTCATCTATCAGCTCAGCATTTAGAGCATTCAGCTGGTCCGGCCTATTTAACATCAAAAGTATAACTTTTCCTTTTGTCTCAGTAATTATTGTTTCATAATTCATTTTTAATTCCTAGTTTATACAAAATATTAGTTCATTATCTTTGTTTTTTTGAACAAAAGAAAGTGGATCTACCACTTTGTTTTATTTTTTTTATTGAGGAATTACATACACATAATGAGCATTTTTGCCCATGTTTTCCATAGACATTAAGCTTTTGCTGAAAATAGCCCATCTCACCTGATGCCTGAACATAATCTTTTATTGAACAACCACCTAATTCTATAG
>PTLN01000056.1 GCA_002938125.1 Alphaproteobacteria bacterium MarineAlpha2_Bin1 | reverse complement strand
CTAATGCTCTAGCTAATTCTACTCTTTTTTGTAATCCATAAGATAAAATTGCAACAGGTAATTTCCTAATGTGATCTATTTCTAGAAATTCAATAATTTCTTCCTCTATAAATTTTCTTAAGTTCAATTCTTCGTCTTTTGCACTCTTAAAAAATAAACCTGAAGAAAATAAACCTGCATTTAGTTTGGAGTGAGCCCCCAGCTTTATATTATCCAAAACTGTCATACCAGGAAAAAGCGAAATATTTTGGAAAGTTCTTGCCAACCCCATACTTGCTCTTAAATGTGTATTACTTGTGGATATTTCCTGATTATTAAATTTTATAGAACCTGACTGAGGCTTATAAAACCCTGAAATTACATTGAATAAACTCGTCTTTCCTGCACCATTTGGTCCGATAATAGCTGTTATAGTGCCTTTTTGAACTGATAATGACAGATTTTCAATAGCCTGAAGACCACCAAATCTCAAAGAAATATCATCTATCGATAAAAGACTATTTTTTTCCATCTCTAACAAGCCCATAAATAAGGAAATTACTTAGAATATAACTTATTTAATTAGAAAAATAGAAAATTAAATTCTAAAAAATAAATTGCAACTTGATATTAAAATTAAAATAAATAGAATAATTACTTGTAAGTCGCAATATATAGTTTTTCTATTATAGGTTTCAACTACATATTGTATTTATTTTGTGAGTGACTATGACTGAATATATAATTGCGAGGAAGCAATAATTAAGAGGAACTAAAAAGGGAGGTACTCATGCCGGGTTGGTTGGATCAAATAAGAAGATGGCTTTTCTACCTAATTGAAATTGGCCTTGCCCTAATCGCATTGGGTATTGTTCTTCAAATACTTTTTGGAGAAGCTGTCGAATTTCTACCTGGTGATGTAGTTGGTAATTTAACAAATTTACTTCAACAGCTTGGGGATAATGGACTTGTGGGCTTGATAGCTCTTGCTATCCTTCTGTACCTATATACCAAGAGAAAAATTTAAAAAAAAATTTATTAGTTTTTATTTGATAAAATCTATTTGAATTTGCTTAGGGAGGTTTAATGGAATTTTTACAACAAATTTTCAAAATTGAAAAAAATAATACTACAATAAAAAAAGAATTGATTGCTGGTTTAGCAACTTTTCTAACTATGGCCTATATAATAGTCGTAAATCCACTTATTTTGCAGGATGCAGGAATGGATTTTGGTGCAGTTTTTACTGCAACTATTTTAACAGCAGCTATTGCAACAGCAATTATGGGTTTTTGGGCTAATTGGCCTATAGCATTAGCACCAGGAATGGGACTAAATGCTTTTTTTGCATATGGTGTTGTTTTAGGTATGGGCCATAGTTGGCAAATCGCACTTGGTGCAGTTTTTTGCTCTGGTATACTTTTTGTACTAATTAGCTTAACCCCACTTAGACAGTGGATCATCGAGGCAATACCGAGAAGTTTGCGGTACGGTATAGGTGCAGGCATTGGTTTTTTTCTAGCAATTATTGGTTTAAAAAACGCTGGAATTGTTGTTGCAAGTGAAGCTACGCTAGTAACACTTGGAAATTTAACAGAATCCTCAGTATTCTTGGCCTGTATTGGTTTTATTGCTATGGTAGCTCTGGATAAGCTTAAAGTGCCAGGTTCAATTGTAATTAGTATTATTGCAATTACTATAATTGGTTTAATTACTGGCGATGCCAAATGGGGCGGAGGAAATTTTTTACCTCCTGATATGTCGCCAACTTTTCTTGCTTTAGATATCGGTGGAGTTTTTACTGCTGGCCTTTATGTTGTGGTTTTAACGTTTTTATTTGTTGATTTCTTTGATACAGCTGGAACATTAACATCGGCAGCAAATTTAGCTGGTAAAGTTGATTCTGATGGGAAGGTTGATGGTTTAGGAAAAGCAATACTTAGTGACTCAGCCGCTACAACAATTGGATCATTACTGGGGACAAGTAATACAACTAGCTATATTGAAAGCGGAGCTGGTATAAAGGAAGGTGGCAAAACTGGATTAACCGCCGTAACAGTATCAGTTTTATTCTTGCTATGTTTATTTTTAGCTCCAATTGCAAAAACTATTCCTGGCTGGGCAACAGCTCCAGCTTTGGTATTCGTGGCTACATTTTTTGCTAGAAATTTAAAAGATCTTGATTGGGATGATGTTACAGCTTATGGCCCCGGTATTCTTGGCGCTGTGATTATGCCTCTGACATTTTCTATAGCAAACGGAATTGCAATTGCTTTTATTGCATATACAGCAATTAAAATTGCCACTGGAGCAATAAGAGAAATACATCTAGCTGTTTGGATACTTTCAATCCTAAGTATTCTATACTATATCAAGGACTTGTTTTAATTAAAAAATAAAAAACCCTCAAATATATGAGGGTTTTTTATGATAAAAGCTGAATGTATGTCCATTTGAAATTAATAAGCAGAATCTCTTCCCTCTGACTTGGCTATTTCTCTGGCATTTGGGTTAACTGAGGGTCTAAAAGGCATTTCAACTACCTCAGCTTCTACCTTTTCACCTATATTAATTGAGTAAATTTCAGGGAGATTAACAAATAATTTTGTTCCAATCTTACTATTTTCAACTGGTACATAGCACATGGCTATATTTGTATTCAATTCGGGCGAGTACCAGGGAGAAGTAATATAACCAACTGCATCAGTGTTCTTTTCAGTATGTATTGTCCAAAAATCTGGCGCATATTCCTCAATAGGTTTTCCACCTAGAACTATTCCTACCATAATTAACTTAAAGGGATAGTTCCCAGATTCAATCATTTCTCTTTGCTGATTAAGTTTTTCTTTACCAATATAATCTGCTGTCTTTTTTCTAGGAACTTGATAACCTAAATTGCATTGAAATGGACTTGTTTCAAAATCTGCATCTTGGCCCCATGACAAAATGCCAGCAGCTATCCTTCTATGATGAGCTGGGGCAATTACCATTAAATTATGAGCTTTACCAGCAGAAATAACTGCATTCCAGAGTTTTTCTGCATGAAGAGTAGCTTCAATTAAATATATTTCGTAACCTTTTTCTCCAGAAAAACCACTTTGAGATATAATCACCTTACATCCATCAATTTCACCCTCCATTAGGCCATAAACGGGTACCTCATTAATTTTTTGCCCAAACAAATCAATCATTAGAGCCTCAGATTTAGGGCCTTGTATTTGAACAGGTGAGACATCAATCTCGTTAATCTCAACATTAAATTTTTTTCCTACATTAACACCTTGTAACCACAACATTAAATCTGAGTCTGCTAGACTAAACCAAAACTCATCTTTTCTTAATCGTAATAAAACAGGATCATTCAATATGCCACCATCCTCATTACAAAGTATCACATATTTAGCATGCATTTCTTTAATTCTTTGAGCGTCCCTCGTAATAACATAATCAACAAATGCCTCAGCATCCGGGCCTTTAACCTCTATTTGTCTCTCGACAGCAACATTCCACATTGTTACGTGGTTAACTAAAGCATCGTACTCCACCATTGCTCCGCCATCTTCTGGCTTAACATAACCTCTAGGATGATATATTCGATTATAGACTGTAGCCCTCCAACACCCCTCTTGCATTGAAAGGTGCCAGTAAGGTGACTTCCTAACACGAGTTGATATTAACATCTGCACTGGCGTAGGACCACTTTGTCTTAGATTAATTGGTACTTTCCTGTCACTTTGATCAACACTGGTAATATGTTTATAACTATCAGACATTGCAGGAGCCCCCCTTTAAAAAAAATATTCCTTAGACCGTAAATTAGGATTAAGCTCTCTTCAAGAAAATAATTAACAAAAAAGATTAAAAAAAAAAAATTTTAAAAGGGAACACTATGAAAAAGCAAGTTAAAGTTCTAGTTATTGGAGGAGGTGTTGTAGGGTTAAGTACTCTTTACCACCTAACCAAAAAAGGTTTAACGGATGTGGCCCTGTGTGAGAGAACAGAGCTAACAGCTGGTTCAACATGGCATGCGGCAGGATTACTTCCATTATTTAACTTAAGCTACAGTGTTGGTCAAATTCACAAATATTCACTAAATTTGTATAAACAATTAGAAAAAGAAACCGGCCAGGATGTGGGACTAAGGCAGGTAGGAAATATAAGGCTTGCAAGAAATAAGGATAGAATGGATGAATATGAATACTATTCTGGAGTCGCAAAAACAATTGGCGTAAAAGTTGAATTTCTTAAACCAAATGACATAAAAGATCTTTGGCCATTATGTAATACAAATGGATTGATAGGAGGAATTTTTCATCCTGAAGATGGGTATATACAACCAGCCGATTTATCACAAGCTTTTGCTATTGGTGCAAGAAAAGAGGGGGCTGAGATCTATAGAAGGACCAAGGTTGAAAAAATAAAAAAGATAAAAAATGAATTTTGGGAAGTAACTACAAATAAAGGTGTTATTATATGTGAACATATAGTTAGCTGTACAGGGAACCATGCAAGACAAACAGGTAAAATGGTTGGAATTGAAATACCAGTATTACCAGTTGAACATCAATACCTAGTAACTGAACCTCACCCCGAAATTCTAAAGAGACAAGAAAAAGGTCTTCCTGAAATGGGTGTTTTAAGAGAATCTGATTATCCAGGATCATATTATATGAGAGAAGAACGAGGAGGATTGATTCTAGGACCATATGAAAAGGGAGCGCCTGCTTGTTTTTTAGATGGCCCACCTGATAATTTTGAAAATGATCTATTTCCTGGTGACTTAGATAGATTAGAAGTTCATATAGAAGCAGCCATAAAACGCGTCCCTGCGTTTGGTGAGGTAGGAATTAAACAAGTTATAAATGGACCAATTGCTTATACACCTGATGGAAGTCCTCTCATTGGTCCTGCTTGGAATATAAAAAATTTCTGGATTAATGAAGGACATAGCTTTGGAATAACTGCAGCAGGCGGTGCCGGCTGGCAAATTGCAGAATGGTTAGTTAATGGAGAACCATCAATTGATATGATGGGAGTTGATCCAAGAAGATTTGGACCTTACGCCTCCAAAGGCTATCTGAAGCTTAAAAATGAAGAAGCTTACGAAAATGTTTTTGTTATTCATTTCCCTGATGAGGAGAGACCTGCAGCGAGACCCTTAAAACAGTCTCCATGTTATGAAAGAATGAAAAAGTTAGGAGCAGTTTTTGGTCAATTATATGGATGGGAGAGGCCTAATTGGTTCAAACCAATTGATTCAAATATTGAAGAACAATGGAGTTTTAGAAGATCAAATTATTTTAAATTTGTAGGTGAAGAATGTAAAAATGTTAATAGTAATGTTGGCATACTAGATATGACAGCTTTTTCGAAATTTTTAGTTACTGGCCCCGGTTCTAAGAATTGGTTGAATTATTTATTATCTAATAAAGTTCCTGAAAAAATTGGAAGAGTTAGCTTATCATATCTACTCACAGACGATGGAGGAGTTAGATCTGAATTTACAGTTTTTAAGAGAGGAGAGTCAGAATATTACATGGTATCCGCAGGTGCAATGGAAAGACATGATATGGATTATCTATCAAAGTTACTTCCAAATGATAGATCTGTAACTTTAGAAAATTTAACAAATAGTATGGGTGTATTAGTTATTGCAGGCCCTAATTCGAGAAAAGTTCTCCAAAAAATTACTGATGAAGATCTTTCTAATAAGAGTTTCCCTTGGTTATCTGGAAAAGAAATAAATATAAGTGCAGCAAGCGCAGATGCCTTAAGAGTTAACTTTGTTGGTGAACTTGGATGGGAGATACATCATCCAATTGGAATCCAAAACTATATTTTTGATTTAATTATGAAAGCTGGTGCAGAATTTAATATTAAACCCTTTGGGATAAGAGCCATGGATAGTCTTAGATTAGAAAAATCATATAGATTAATCCCAAGGGAATTATCAATTGAATATTCTGCGCTTGAGTCAAATTTAGAGAGATTTATAGACTTTAATAAAATTGATTTTATTGGAAAAAGAGGCTTATTAGAAACAAAACAAAAAGGTATTAAATACTCTTATGTTACAGCAACTGTGGATGGAATAATGGATGCAGATGCTAGAGGATCAGAACCGATTTATTTTCAAGACAAATTAATTGGTCGAGCTACTTCGGGTGGCTTTGGATGGAGGACGAACAAAAGTATTGTTTTAGCAATGGTTGAAAAAGAATTTTCAGAAATGGGCAAGGAACTAGATATAATAATTTTAGGAAAAAAATATAGAATTAAAATTATACCTGATTCCCCCTACGACAACTTAAATTTAAGGCTTAAAGACAAAAATGAATAAAGGGAATATAGTTTTACATGAACTTTTTATACCTTTTTGACACCAAATGTGATAATTATCACATTATAACATTTTTTTAGTTATAATTTATTAATTTTTAAATAATATTGTAGGGAGATTGGGGAGTTTTCTTTGCGTATTCCAAGACCTGAGGCCGTTTTTTATCCATCTGATTACTTGATCAATGCAAGACTAAAAAAATCAATACTTTCATGTTTTGAATTAGTTTGTCCTGATGCTCCTGATGAAGCATTCGATACTTCATTTAAAGTGCTTGATATTGCTCTTAGTGTCCTAGAAAAATCTAGCGCAGCTTATCATAATGTCGAGCATACCTCTTTGGTTACTCAATGTGGGCTTGACATTATTGAGGCTATCTCCCTGCAAATTGGTAAATTAAATAGTGAGGACTTAACCTCATATATAGTAGCGTTACTTTGTCATGATATTGGCTATGTAAGAGGTATATGTAAACAAGATGAAAAAAATAGACAAATTATATCTCTTGATGGGAAATTTGTAGAAATCGAAGATTATAAAACTGATGCAAGCCTAACACCATATCATGTTGAAAGAGGTAAAATTTTTGTAGAAGAAAGAATTTCTGAATTTCCATTAGTAAATGTAGAGAAAGTTAAAGAATTTATTTCTGAAACAACTTTTCCTGTACCAAATAAAGAAAGAACAAACGAAACTGGATCTTTTTATGACTATGCAGCATGTGTTCAAGCAGCAGACCTAATTGGGCAAATGGGTGACCCGAAATATATTAGTAAATTATCAAAGCTATTTTTAGAATTTAAAGAAACTGGGGCTGCAAAAATGATGAAAATAACAAGCCCCGTTGATCTTAAAGATACTTATCCACAATTTTTTTGGTCCTCAGTGTATGAACATATAAAAGATCATATAAATATTCTTGAACAATCACCGAGAGGAAAGAAATGGATTACCTCACTCTATAAGAACGTTTTTACAAGACAAAAAAGTGAGACTTTCTCTCTATCAGCCCAAATACTTTTTGACAGGATGTTGAAATTAATTTCAAAAGCTGAGACTAATTTTGAAATCTTTCAAGGACTAGCAAAAGGGCTTCTTGAGTTTTATGACGGGCTGATAGCACATGTTTATGAGCTTGATAATGATGGAGAAGTTTTAAGAAGTAAAAAAATTTGGTCTGTTAAAGAAGGTAATCATAAAATAAAAGAGTTTATCAAAGAGTCTGAGAGGATAACCTTTGAATCTGGACATGGAATGCCAGGGAGGTGTTTAGAATTTAAAGAACCTCAATGGCATGAAGATTTTTCAGCTTTGGATATTAAAACTTTTCCGCGTGCAAAGCTAGCACTTAGCGTTGGTGTTAAAGCGGGAATTGCTATTCCTATATTTACTGGATCCGAAGTAACAGCGGTAATAGAAATTTTTTCTGAAGAAAAAAGACTGCCTTCTAACGAAGACCTTTCTTTTATTCGTTTAGTAACAGATTATGTTGCAACTCAATTTGAACTATAAGTGATTTAAAATGATTAGATACGGTAAAGATAATTATGAAAGTTTAGTGGAATTCATCAAAATAAAATATAGCCGCTTATATAGCACAATGGAAGATCATGAAATAAGCAAGCTAAATTTTTTAGATGGAAGGGCCAAGGCATTTATAAGTCTAAATGGTTCAGTTTTTTTAGACCATGCCTTTTCTGTATCATCTATAATCTTTGCAAACGAAATCCTTATGGGAGAGTCAGTATTATCTGGTGCTATAGAAAATCAAATTGTTTTCAAAGTTAATGCATCTTTATTGTGTATTCACGCTTCTAGAACACTGGGATCATGTAATACTGACACAAATTCTAAACCTTATGGTTTTATTACAGATTTAAATGATACCAAATATACTGACTCTCATTTGATTGGAAAGATACCAGATAGATCCTCACAATTTGTAAGAGAAAGTTTTATTTCTACACCCTCATATGATGAAAAAGATTTTAAAAATGAAATGAATGAAAGAATAAGTTCAGGAGAAATTTCTCCACATCTCTTCTCAGAATTAGATGAAATTTTTAGTGAGATAAACCTTTTTCCCTTAACAAAATCAAAAAATTTAAGTGTTGAGATAATAAATGCTGCAATGTCATTAAGTATACTTTGTAAAAGTGGCTTGAAAGAAAATTTACCACTTTTATATTATGATCTAGAATGTGGTGCAGTTCTAGAAAAATATAAATTAAAATCATACTCAGATCTTGAAAACTTCATATTCAATAAGTTTTGGTCTGGAGCCTATTTCTCAGTCGTAAGAGGTATTAGAAATCTGGAATACTCTTCACACGAGGGATCTATGGTAGTTGGCTCTTTATACTCTAACCTGTTAAGATATGAAGGTAGATTATAATCTCTATCTTTATTGATTTTTAAATGCAAAAAATAAATCATAAAATAAATAGACATGTTTCTGGTTTAAGGTTATCTGCATCAATAGCATGTCTTCTAAATCTTCTTTCAACAGCAACTCAAATATATTTTGATTCAAGCTTATCAGACTTCGCCAACCGAATGTTTCCTCTTTTTTTTCTTTTATTTACAATTGGATTTGGCGCATGTGCCTATTATGTAAACGAAAAAACTTATACCTGGTGTTTAACTGTTTATGGATTTCTTTTTGTTTGCATAGCTGCAGTGAACTTATGGCTGGGAAATTATACGGATGATATAAACAATTTTACTCCTTTTCCATTAGGAAGAAGTTTGGATTACGCATTTGCAATGCCACAGCTATTAATATTAGCTTCAGCGACTTTATTAAGGCCTAAAATAACTATTGGTCTCTCTATACTTTTTACATTAATGCTTTTCTCAACTATCCTCCCAATAATTAATCATCCTGAATCTTTTTGGGCTATTGGGACGTTAGCTCTACAAGATGAATTTGCAATGAATCAATCATGGTTTATCTTTCAATGCCAAATTTTTGTTATTACCGCTGCAATAGCTATCCTATTAAGTTGGATTATAGAAAAAATTACTACCGATGCGTCAAGCGCAGAGCGAACAAATCAACAGCTTGGCAGGTATTTTTCACCAGAAATAAGAGAAGAAATAGAAAAACTTGATTTTAATGCAGACATCCGTTCAGGAAACGATCAAATTGTTGCAGTTTTGTTCACAGATATTGTGGGCTTTACATCCATATGTGAAAATCTACAGGCAGAAGAAATTGTAGAACTTCTCTCTGAATATCAAAAAAGAATGGTAGCACCTATATTCAAAAACTTTGGTACAGTAGACAAATTCATCGGTGATGCTGTAATGGCAACATTTGGAACTCCTAGATCAAGAGGGAATGACGCTCAGAATGCATTTGAGTGCGCGAGACAAATGCAAACTGCAATGAGGCAATGGAGCAAGGAAAGATCTGAAAAATCATTACCAGAAATTCAACATCGGATAGGTATTCACGTTGGCAATTGTATTGTTGGAAATATTGGAAGTGATGAAAGAATTGAGTTTTCAGTTATAGGTGATGCAGTAAATGTCGCTAGTAGAGTCTGCAGTGCATGCAAAGAGCTTCAATGTGACGTCTTAATTACAGAAGATGTAAAATTGAGATTAAGTGAAAAGATAGACTCTGAGGAAATTAAAAATTATAGCATTCGTGGAAGAGACCAGTCTGTATCTCTTCATAAAGTGATTATATAAATTACATTAAAAATTCCTTTTTTAATTCATTCTTATGAATTTTTTGTTATAATTAATTTATTGAATATTACTCTATATAGCTAGGATATCTGAGAGTTTAAAATGAATGAAAAAAACTACGATTTAGTAGTAATTGGCTCAGGGCCAGGCGGAGAGAAAGGTGCTGCTCAAGCGGCTTACTTCGGAAAGAAAGTTGCCTTAATTGAAAAAGAACAAGAATTAGGAGGTGCTGCAGCAAATACTGGAACACTTCCCTCAAAAACATTAAGAGAAACTTCATTATATTTGTCAGGATTTAAACAAAGAGGTCTTTACGGGATGGAGGTAAACTTCAAAAATCAAGTTACTGCGAGAGACTTTTTATATAGAGAAAAAATTGTATCTCAAGCTGAACGTGAAAGAATTAAAAAAAATATTGATAGGCATAATAT
>PTLN01000055.1 GCA_002938125.1 Alphaproteobacteria bacterium MarineAlpha2_Bin1 | reverse complement strand
AATTCCTTAAGTTACTATTTACTTTCTGGGAATAAGGATACTCTTTATGATCAAAAGAAATTACAAATGGTTGATTATAGTCTTTGATTATATACTTCTGCTTAGTTGATAAATTAAAGTGTAAGAAATGTACAGCTGAGGTTTTGCCGTCTTCCCTAGTTCTTTCAATATCATGCTCTGATTCAGCAAAAATAGTATCATTTCCAATAATCAATTTTATACAATTTTCTATACCTGAGACTTTTCTGAGAAAAGATTCTCTTTTGTCTTTAATATCTAATTCAAACATTAAGGTTGCTATTATTTCTGATCCATTTGGTACAAGTGATTTATAGGCTTCAATCTCATCTTTTGCTTGTTGGAAACCCCCTTTTTCAATATAAATCATTTCGTGTATTTGATGCCAGATTGTCTCATAATTTTCAAAAAAGAAAGTTGCATAAGGACCCACGGCTAATCTTCTATTTTTTTTTAATTCTACAATTTTTATTTTTTTTTCTTTTCTTACTTTTTTATAACTCTCGGGGTGGAGAATATCTTCAATTTGTATTGTTTTCTTTATATTATTCATCCGTATAACTTTCAGCTAATATCTCAATTGGGTGATAAGTATTTAGTATAGTCTTATTATTGTTTGTTTCATTTTTTACTTCACGAAGATGTTGTGCCGCTAATGGACATTCGGAAACTATAACTGTATCTTCAGATGAAGAAATTTTTCTTGAGGCTATTTTTCCATATTTCTTTGCTAGTGGATAGGTATTTTTTTTAACACCAAATGATCCTCCGTGGCCAGAACATTTATCAACTATATTTATGTTTAAATCAGGAATGTTCCTCAACATATCAGCCGATTTGATTCCTATGTTTTGAGCTTTAGTATGGCAAGCTATATGAAGAGAAATATTTTTTTTAATATTATTTTTTCCAAAAATAAAATCATTATCTTTAGAAAATTCTGAAATATATTCACAAATATCTTTTGTTGCAGAACTAATCTTTTTCAATTTTTTATTATCTGGATCTAATAGTTGCCATTCTGATTTAATCATTAAGCCACATGAGGGCGTAAGTGTTAAAATTTCATAACCTTTATCAACCCATGGTAGTAATTTATTTGATATTCTCCTGGCTTTACTGACAACAGACTGAAGATCGCCAGCTTCTAATTTAGGCATTCCACAACACTCAGGATAAATAAACTCTACAATTATATTATTTTTTTGTAATACTGTTAGTGCTGCAGAAGCTACGCTTGGCATATTATAATTTACAAAACACGTAGTATAAACTAGAACTTTTCTCTTATGTATACCAAGTCTATTTTGATTTTTATATCTATACTTATTGAATAATTTATTAAATGTTTTCCAATGAAATTCTGGTAACTTTGCTTCTTTATGAATACCAGCAGAAATTTGTAAAAATTTTCTAACTAATTTATTTTTTTTTGAAAATAACCAATTTAAAATTGGTGCAAAATATGAACCAATCTTTCCTGTTAAATCAGTATTAAGCATAATTTTATTTACTAATGATAATCCTGTTTTTTTAATTTTTTGAGAATACCTATATCTCAACATTAAATGTGGAAAATCAATATTAAATTCATGTGGAGGTACGTATGGGCACTTTGATAAAAAACACAAATCACACAATGTACATGCTTCTTCTACTGATTTAAAATTGGCACTATTTACGCTTTCTAATTCCCCCGAGTCAGAATCATCAATTAAGTCAAAAAGTCTTGGAAAAGAATCACATAAATTGAAACATCTCCTACAACTATGACATACATCAAATACCCTTCGCATTTCAGTATCTAGTTGTGATGTATCAGTAAAGCTCTCTTCTTTCCAGTATAATGGATGCCTTATCGGCGCACCCAAGCCTCCTTCTTTGGATGACAAAGCTTACCCCTTAAGAATGAAGGAGAATATTTTTCAAAAAAATACTCTCCTAAGGTTAAATTATCTATTTATCCAAATTATCAAGTGCTTTTTGAAAACGCCCAGCATGAGATTTTTCGGCTTTAGCAAGTGTTTCGAACCAATCTGCTATTTCATCAAAGCCCTCGTCTCTTGCAGTTCGCGCCATTCCAGGGTACATATCAGTATACTCATGCGTTTCTCCTGCTATAGCTGCTTTTAGATTTGAAGCAGTATCTCCAATAGGTTCTCCTGTAGCAGGGTCCCCCACCTCTTCTAAAAACTCAAGGTGTCCATGTGCATGACCTGTCTCACCTTCAGCAGTTGATCTAAATACGGTTGAGACATCATTAAAACCTTCAACATCGGCTTTTTGTGCAAAATATAGATAACGTCTGTTAGCTTGAGACTCACCAGCAAAAGCATCTTTCAAGTTTTGCTCAGTCTTTGAATCTTTTAGTGAAGACATGAAATATCCTTTCAAAAAAATGTCTAGAATTTAAGAATAAACTTTCAATCCAATTTTTAGTCATTAAGCACTTATAAGTCAATGTTTAGAATGATTCTAATTTGTCTTTTAAGTAATTGAAATATAATTTTTATTTAGAATGATTTTCAATATTAATTACTAGATTTATTCCATGAATTTTCTTCCCTTTAGGCAAGTTCGGAATATTGCTTATTTTTATCCACCCATCGGGAACATCTCTTATTTGCCCAGAAGATTTATCATAAATATGATAATGGGGCTTTGTAATGGTATCAAAAAAAGACTTATTTGGTTCAATGTATATTTCTTGAAGAATTCCAAGATCGACAAATTTGTTAACCGTGTTATAAATACTTGCCAAGGCAACTTTTTTATTTTTTTTTAAAAGCTCTTGAAAGAGATCTTGAACAGTAAAATGTTTAGGATTACTAGAAAAAACTTCCTCGGCTATCAATAGTCTTTGTTTTGTAACTCTAATCCCAGACTTTTTTAATAATATACAGGTGTCCTTTATTTCTAAATCGTTACTTATACTATTAATCACCTGTAACAATCCTATCAACTAATTGCTTAACTGAAGGAATAAAACCATTTGAATAATATGGATCCTCTGAAAATCTATATGCTGAATGACCAGCAAACATTAAGTCATTCTCTGTCTCATTCGTATGAATAACAGACTGTAATGTTTTTTGAATACAAAAAGACCTAGGATCCGGTTTTTTTCCTGTTGTAAATGGTTTTTCCTGAGACCAGTTAGAAAAAGAACAATGACTTAGACATCCCATACAATTGACTTGATCTTCTCTAATTTGCTTCATTTCTTTTTCTGTAACAAACAAAATTGAGTCATCAGGTGTTTTGAAAATTTTATCATAGCCCTGATTTTTCCAACGCAAAACCTTTTTGTTATCATCAGAGGAAATAAATATTGATTTTTTTCTTTGACCTAACGATAGCTCAAAATCTTTGGATTCATTTTTTTCTGAAGAATAATCTACTTGTCTTTTGCTTCTTTCAATCAAGCTTTTAATAAATGAGTTATTTACAGCAGAGGACCACATACCAGTAGGGCTAAATTTATTCAATTTTACATCACCTGCACTTAATTTTAATAATTTTTGTTTCCAAGAATCTGAGATTGGACTTTCTAAAGTAAGAAGAGGCCGTGTCCCAAATTGAAATACTATTTGACCCAATTCTGAATTATCTATCCAATCTTGCCACTCTCTAAGAAACCATACTCCTCCAGCCATGATAATTGGGACATTTTCAAGCCCAAACTCTCTCATGCGCTGTCTTAATTCGAACACTCGAGGAAAAGGATCTTCAGGTTTCTCAGGATTCTCACTATTAGATAGACCGTTATGACCTCCTGCTCTCCAAGGATCTTCATAAACAACGCCACCAAGCCAATCTGAAAATTTATGATAAGCCCTTTTCCATAGGGCTCGAAAAGCTCTAGCAGAAGATACTATTGGGTAATAGTAAACATCAAATTGTGAGGCTATCTCGGCAACTTTGTAAGGCATTCCAGCACCACATGTTATTCCGTTAATTAAGCCCCTAGCTCCTTCAAGAACATTATTAAGGATTCTCTCCGCTGCTGCCATTTCCCAAAGTACATTCATATGCACTGGCCCATTACCACTAGCTTTTTCATAAGCTATTTGAGCCTGCTCAATTGCGCCTTTGATTGCATAGTTAACTAATTCTTCATGTCTATCTATCCTGGTTCTACCTGAATATATTTGAGGTATAACTTCACCATTAGAGTCATAGGAGTCTGCATTAACACCAGAGAAAGTTCCAACTGCTCCAGCAGCAGCCCAAGCTCCAGCACTATGTCCATTGGTTACAGCAACGCCTTTACCACCTTCAATTAGCGGCAATACATCAAAACCAGATATCGAGATACTATTTAAATTTTTCACAACTTAACTAACATTAAAAAATCTGAAAAAAACATATTTTTTTATTCTAAGTATCATTATCTTCCTCAATCTCACTACCAGAACTCTGGTCAATTGATTTAATTGAAAGGCGTATTTTACCCCTATCATCTAGAGCAAGAACTTTCACCCATATCTGATCACCTTCATTTACCACATCCGTTACCTTAGCTACACGTTTTTGAGATAATTCACTAATATGAAGAAGACCATCTCGATTACCGATAAAATTAACAAATGCTCCAAACTCAACCACTTTAACTACTTTACCTTGATAAATTACGCCCACCTCAGGTTCAGCAACGATATTCTTTATCCAATCTAAGGCAGCTTCACTTGATGCATTATCAGGACTCGCAACTTTAATAATACCTTCATCATCAATGTCTATTTTTGCTCCTGTTGTCTCAGTAATTTCACGAATTACTTTACCACCAGAACCTATAACATCTCTAATTTTATCCTTTGGTATATTTATTGTAGTTATCCTAGGTGCAAAATCATTTACAGATTCTCTAGCTTCAGAAATAGTTTCTGACATTTTACCTAGAATATGCATTCTCCCTTCATTAGCTTGATTTAGAGCTGTATCCATAATCTCTTTTGTTATACCAGTAATCTTAATATCCATTTGTAATGCAGTTACTCCATCTTTAGTTCCTGCAACTTTAAAATCCATATCTCCCAAATGATCCTCATCACCCAAAATATCTGACAAAACAGCATGACCATCTTCTTCAAGAATCAAACCCATAGCAATACCTGCACAAGGACTTTTCATCGGAACGCCAGCACTCATTAAAGAGAGAGAAGAAGCACACACTGTTGCCATTGAGGAAGATCCGTTTGATTCAGTTATCTCTGACACTACTCTAATAGTGTATGGAAAATCATCTTTAGATGGGAGTAAAGGGTTGAGTGCTCTCCATGCTAATTTTCCGTGGCCAATTTCTCTGCGACCAGGAGACATCATAAACTTTACCTCTCCTGTTGAGTAAGGAGGGAAATTGTAATGTAGCATAAATCTTTCTCTATATTCACCCTCAAGAGCATCAAAAATTTGCTCATCTTGAGATGTTCCTAAAGTTGTAACAGAGAGTGATTGAGTTTCTCCTCTTGTGAATACAGCAGAACCATGCACCCTAGGAAAAATATCGGTTTCAGATACAATTGGCCTAATATCACTTAAACCCCTACCATCTATTCTCTTACCTGTTTTTAAAACTTTAGTTCTTACTATATTCTTCTCCAAAGATTTAACTATATCAGCGATAACCTCACTACTTATTGATTCATCATCTGAATATTCTTCTTGAATTCTACTCCTAATTTCTGAAAGTTTTTCTGATCTTTGTTGTTTAGCAGTTTCTTTATATGCTTGCTCAATATCAGAACTAATAAGTTTATGTATATCTTTATGAAGTGATTCATTATCATCAACCTCAGGCAGATCCCAGGGATCTTTCGCTGAATGCTCTGCTAAATCAATAATTGCTTGAATAGAGTCTTGCAATTTTTCATGACCGAACATTACCGCTCCAAGCATAACTTCCTCAGAAAGTTCTTTAGCTTCGGACTCAACCATCAAAACCGCATCTTTAGTTCCTGCTACCACCAAGTCTAGTTCAGAGTTAGTCATCTCATCTGCAGTAGGATTAAGGACATATTTCTTATCTATATAACCAACTCTTGCAGCTCCTAGGGGTCCAAGAAATGGCATCCCTGAAATTGTAAGCGCTGCTGATGCTCCAACTAGTGATGGAATATCAGGGTTATTCTCTAAATCATGTGATAGAACTGTACAAATAACTTGGGTTTCGTTTTTAAATTTTGAATGAAAAAGAGGTCTAATTGGTCTATCAATCAACCTTGAGGTTAAAGTTTCCTTTTCACCTGGTCTTCCTTCACGTTTAAAAAAACCACCTGGAATCTTTCCGGCAGCATAACTTTTTTCTTGATAATTTACAGTTAGAGGGAAAAAATCTATGCCTGGCTTAGCTATCTTTTGAGCAACTGCTGTACACAAAACTGTAGTATCTCCATACGAAACCAAAACAGATCCATCTGCTTGTCGAGCAAGCCTTCCAGTCTCAAGTTTAAGTTTTTTCCCCGCCCAATTTATTTCTTTATACTTCACATCAAACATTCTATCCTCTTAAAATCTTTCTAGGACTTGCCCTACACAAGGCCTTCCGCACTAAGCAAATATTAAGAAGGAATCAATAAATATATTTTTTGAATCCAACTTTGTTGCTAATTTAAGTTTATTTTCGAATACCTAACCTTTTGATTACATTCTCATAGCGCTCAAAATCATTTTTCCTCAAGTAATTAAGCATTCTTCTTCGTTTATTAACTAACATTAAAAGGCCACGTCTTGAATGTACATCCTTTTTATGATCCTTAAAATGTTCAGTTAGATTTGAGATTCTTTCTGTTAAAATTGCAACTTGGACCTCTGGTGAACCTGTGTCTCCTTTTTTTGTTGCAAATTCATTTATAATCTCCGTCTTCTTTTCAGACGTGATCGACATCATTTTTCTCCTATTAAATATTAAAAACTTTTTTTGGGGCAATGTAACCATTTACAATTTGTGCAATTGCTACAGGCTTATCGCCACAAACTACTAAAACTTTTTTTTCGTTTTGAGACATTGTTATCGCTACTTTCTGTCCAAAACGTAATTTTTTTGCAACTATATCATCTACATTCAAAGCCAGGATGTCGTCCAGTCCTCTTTGTAGCGGTAATATTGCATCATCAATTCGCCCACTATGACTTAAGTCTCTAACAGAATCCAGTGAAAACGAATTAATTTCATTAAAAGGGCCTGCAAAAACTCTATAGAGCCAACATATATGCCCATATGTATTAAGTAATTTACCTAATTCAACAGCCAGAGATCGGATATATGTACCCTTACTACATACTACTTCAAGCCTTGAAGATTTAGAATTATGCTTAATAAGTTTGAAATTCTCTATAAATATCTCACGTGGCTCTAATTTAACTTTCTTTCCCAATCTTGCTAACTTATAAGCTGGCTGCCCATTAACCTTTATTGCAGAGTATATTGGTGGAGTTTGTAAAGATTTTCCTAAAAGGGATTTAATTGCATCATTTACTTCAGATTTTGTGGGTATATTTTCAGACTTTTTGGTTATATCCCCCTCAAGATCTCCTGTTGCAGTCTCAATCCCCCAGTTGATATCGAATAGATAAGATTTTTTTTCATTTAGAATTAAGCTAGAAACTTTTGTAGCTTCTCCTAAAGCAATAGGAAGAACTCCTGATGCAAGAGGATCAAGAGTTCCACAGTGTCCTAGCTTCTTAATATTCAAAATGGACTTAACTACTCCCACGGCCTTAGCAGAAGAAATACCAGATGGCTTATTCAAAATTAGCCACCCATTAATATTATTTTTGTTAAAATTACTCATTATTCTTTCTTATTTTTTTTTAGCTTTGTGAGCAATTTCTCAATTTTATCCATTTTTTCAAAAGTAAAATCTTTTTTAAAAATAATTTCAGGGGTAAATCTTAAGCCTAGACTTCTTCCAATTTTTCCCTGAATTTTTGGTGCAATGATATTAAGTTTGTCAAAAATAGAATCCGAATCTTCACCGATTAATGGCACAATAAAAACCATAGCTTTTTTTAAATCTGAAGTCATTTTAACTTCAGTTACAGTTAAAGGAATATTGCTGTATTTGTTATCAAAAAAAGGATTTCGAATTAACTCTTCTGAAATCTTATGTCTTAAAAGCTCTCCAACTTTCAATTGCCTATTGGTGGGTAATTTTGAGAGGCTTTTTCTCATAATTTTTCCAATAAATTAAGTTTTTTTATAGGCTTCGAGCAATTTCTTCGGTCTCAAATATTTCTAGTATGTCACCTTTTTGTACATCCTGGTAGTTGGCTATGCCAATTCCACAGTCAGACCCAGATTTTACCTCTTTAGCATCGTCTTTAAAATGTTTAAGTGTTTCAATAGTACTTTCATAAATTACTATTTCATCTCTTAATAACCTTACTTTAGCATTTCTTCTAGCCAAACCATCAGTCACTTCACAACCAGCAACTTTACCAACCTTTGAGACGGAAAAAACTTCTTTAACTCTAGCCTGACCAAGCATATTTTCTTTTATTGTTGGATCCAACATACCTGACATAATCGATTTTATCTCATTTATTAGATCATATATTATAGAATAATATCTTATATCAACTCCTTCTAACTTGGCTTTTTCCCTTGCTTGAGCATTAGCACGCACATTAAAACCAATTATAAGAGCATTAGAAGCAAGTGCTAAAGAAATATCCGATTCATTGATTCCCCCCACGGCACCATGTATCACTCCCACAGAAACCTCTGATGTGCTTAATTTATTAATTGCACCATCTATAGCCTCAAGGGAGCCATGTACATCTGTCTTTATAAGGACACTTAGTACACTTGCGTCTTCTCCCTCTTTCTTGAGAAACATTTGCTCTAGAGAACCTTTCGAAGAAGCAGCTCTTGCTGCCTCATTTTTTCTTACTTCAGATATTCTAAATGAAGATATTTCTCTTGCTCTCGACTCATTTTCAATTACACCAAAGTCATCACCAGCCTCTGGTGTACCAGTTAAACCTAAAATTTCAACAGGTTGACCAGGAACAACCTCTGTAATATTTGCTCCTCTATCATTTACGAGCGCTCTAACTTTACCCCACTCTTTTCCGGCAACAATAACATCTCCTACCTTTAATTTACCTCTTTGAACTATAACAGTTGCAACAGATCCTCTCCCTATCTCTACTTTTGACTCTATAACAATACCCTCTGCAGAAAGAGTGTCATTCGCTTTTAGGTCCATTAACTCAGATTGAAGTAGAATTGCTTCTAGTAACTTATCAAGCCCTTGTTTTTTGATTGCAGATATTTCAACAGACAAAATTTCTCCGCCCATATCTTCTACAAAAACTTCATGCTTTAATAGATCTTGTTTTATTCTCTCAACATTTGCACCTTGCTTATCAATCTTATTTATAGCGACAATTATAGGTGTTTGTGCAGACCTTGCATGTTGAATTGCTTCTATTGTTTGTGGCATTACACCATCATCAGCTGCGACCACAAGAACCACTATATCGGTTACTTTTGCTCCCCTTGCTCGCATAGAAGTAAAAGCTTCATGGCCCGGTGTATCTAGAAATGTAATTTGTTGATTACTTGGTAAGTTGACTTGATACGCACCTATATGTTGAGTAATACCACCAGCTTCAGATGAAGTTATTTCACTTTCTCTTAAAACATCAAGAAGTGACGTTTTTCCATGGTCAACATGGCCCATAATTGTAACTATTGGGGGTCTAGTAACTTTCTCTGAATCTTTATCATCTTTACCGGTTAAAAAACCAATTTCAACGTCTGATTCAGAAAATCTTTTCGGTCTATGTCCAAACTCTTCAACAATTAGTTCAGCTGTGTCAGCATCAATAGATTGATTAATTGTCACCATTACTCCCATTTTCATTAATGATTTAACAACATCTGCTCCCCTTTCAGACATTCTATTAGCAAGCTCCTGAACTGATATAGTATCTGGTATCAAAACATCCCGGTAAACTTTTGATCTAGTTTCAGTTAAAGACTGTTCCTTTGCTTGACGTTTCTCTCTTTCTCTTTGCCTACGGACAGATGCCAAACTTCTAGTCCTTTCTGTATCATCTAAAGCTTGACTTATAGTAACTTTACCGCTTCTACGTCTATTAAAACCTCTATTTTTTGATACAACTTTCTTTGATTCACTCCTACCTGATTTTTTTCTTCGAATTTCGTCTTGATCAAAATCTTCATTGTTATCAACGACATCTTTCTCACCTAGTCTCCTTGCAGCGGCAGCAGCAGCTTTTTTTCGAGCCTCATCTTCCGAACGTTTTCTTTTAAATTCTAACTCTTCTCGAGCGTCTGCAGCTAGACGTTCAGCCTCAGCTTCAGCTTCTTCTTTAATTTTTATGGTTGCTACTTCTTCAGCTTTCTTTCTAGCTAGTTGAGATGCTTTTTTAGAGTCTTCTAATGCTCTCGCTCTTGCTATTTTTTCATCATCTG
>PTLN01000054.1 GCA_002938125.1 Alphaproteobacteria bacterium MarineAlpha2_Bin1 | reverse complement strand
ATCATTTAACTTAACTAGAGACAACCTTGACCTGGCCTTGATTAATTTCTCAGCCCATAAAACCTTTCCTGTATCACTATTAAGAGCATATACTTCTCCGGAGGAATAAGGTGAAAGCAAAATTTTGCTACGCAATGCTGGACTTACACCTCCTAAAAAGCTTGTAGTTTCCGGTACTCCAGAGTGAACCCATAATATATTTCCATCTTTTTTATCAAGAGCATAAGTTTGATTCAAAATTGAAACAAAAAAAACTTTTCCATTACCCACTGTTGGAGAACCTCTTAACGGCACTGAAATATTTTTTTTCCAGATTAAATTCCCATCAATAGAATTAATTGCATAAACATAGCCAAACCCTGTAACTATATATATTATACCACTTTCAGCAGCTAAACCTCCACCAGCAGTTGAGTCTGAAATCCCTTTAGGAACTAAATTTAAGTTCCATTTGTGTTTACCATTATCTAAACTTGTAGCTATTAAATAACCTTTAGAGTTTATTGAAAATACTGTATTTTCATAAATTATTGGATTTGTTATTAATTTATTTTTTTTATTTGAACGCTTACCTATGCGACTTTTCCATATTAATTTTGGATTATCTGACATAAAAAGATGCTGCATAAAATTATCTTTCGATCCACCATCTTGTGGCCAGTTCACATTTTCAACAGGCTTTGGCAAAACTACCCTCTCCGATGCAAGACTGGGATCTGGCTTTAAACTATCATCTAAAGATAGAGCAGATAACCTTTTACCTTGAGGTGAGAATTTCTGAGGAGAAAATCTGCCTTCACATGCAGTTAAGGAAAAAATAATCAGAAAAAATATGCTTAATTTCATGAGAATATCCATCATATATAAAATCAAAAATTTTAACAATTGATCCGCACTATCGATTTCTTAACTTTGCTATAATTTCTGCCGATCGTATTCTTATTCCTGATGGGGTTTCAATATCATCAGACAAAGAAAGAAATATATCCTCAGCTTCATTATATTTACCCTGTCTAATTAATCTGAAACCTTCAATTTCACTTGCTGAATAATACCAAGGGTTTTCCTTATCTAATAAATAAGACAATTGTTCTTTAATCTCTACATCTTTAGCAAAATCAAAAGTATGAATAACAATCAAATAACGAGCTAAATCTCGAAAGATTATATCAGATTTTCCATCCTCTACTAAGTCTCTATAAATTTCAATGGCATCATTAGTTTTATTATTTTTTATTAATACTGATGCATGCTGAAGCATTGCTAACGCTCTATATCCTGAAGTCGAAGAAATATATAAATTATATAAATTTGATGAAGCCCCATCCCAAGATTCTTTATCTATCATTTCTAAGGAGTGAGAAAAAATATCACCTTCTTTTTTCTTTAAGTTCTCTAAATAATTATTCCAGGCTACATAAATAGCTGCTCCAAGAAAAAAAATTATAACAGCTATAATTAAAAACTTACCATAGGTTTTCCATAGTTTTTGGTAGCGTTCTCGCCTAATATCTTCATCTATTTCATTAAATATATCTGCCAAGACACCAAACCTTAAAGTTAAAATTTATTTATTCAATTAATATTACAAAATTAAGTAAAAGTTAACCTCTATGATCAATATTTAATAAATTAATTTTTTTTAAAAACTCATATATAGGATAATAATATGGGATTTTATGATATTCGTATTCCTACACCGCAGAAAATTAAGCTTTTAACTTATGTTAACTATTTAAAGAATTATATCTCGGAGATAGGCTCTTCAGGTTATTTTGCTGATAATTTAATAACAATTGGCAGAAATATGGTCTTTATGCAGGATCAGAAATTTTGTAAATCTCTTAATTCTTCTTTGCTTGAACCTGATGATATTAATAAGACTTGGCGATTACATGTCTATTCTTGGGCAATCAGATCCTCTTTAGAAGTAGAAGGTGATCTTGTTGAATGTGGCGTTTATAGAGGTCTTTATGTAAAAACAGCTGTAAAATATTTAGAAGAAATTATTAAAGACAAGAATTTCTATTTATATGATACCTTTACTGGATTGGATGAAAGATACTCAAGTAAGTTTGAGCAAGAGCTCTCTAAAACAGGAACTTTTGATATGCCTGGACTAGAAACAGAAGTAAAGAAAGAGTTTGATAATTTTTCTTGGATTAAAGTGATTAGGGGATCGGTTCCAGATATTTTAAAAATTAATTCACCAGATAAAATTTCTTTTCTACACCTTGATTTAAATGCAGGTGATGCTGAAATAAAAGCATTAGATATACTTTTTGAACGAGTTACAGAAGGTGGAATTATTTTACTAGATGATTATGGTAGGCTTGAACATAACGAACTTTTTGTTATACATAACAAATGGTTTGCAAAAAAGGGCTATCGAGTATTAGAACTTCCAACTGGACAAGGAATGGTAATCAAAAGAGAAATTAAAAATTTAGAACAAAAAGTAAAATGCGCGGACTTCAAGTCCGCGCATTAATATAAATATTTACTTTAGTTAATATTAAAAGTAAAAATTTTTCTTCTTAGTCAGCAAGCTTCAAATCATGCCAACGCAGTGCTTGTTCAGGGTGCCAACCTACTCCTTGAAGTTTTCTACTCATAGCCCATTGCATGTTTGTCTCAATGACAGGAGCAATCACAACTTCTTGCATAAGAATTTCCTGAATCTTTGCCATAACATCATTTCTTTCAGCATCATTCGGATTTGTCTTTGCTTTATTAAGGAAAAGGTCATCCACTTCAGCATTACTATACAAACTGTAGTTAGATAAACCACCTTTCTCTCTTGATACATACAAGAGCTGGATTGCATAACCAGCCTCAACACCTATTGGTTTTGAATGATCGATAATTGCGAAAGGTAGATCTTTTTTCACCAACTCTCTATCAGAAAATTGTGTCTGAGGTATTGGATTCAAAACAACTGGTATTCCAATCTTTTTTAACTCAGTTTGAATAACAGTTGCCATCGGACCCAAAATATTCTCTTTCTCAGTTGAGTAAGTAAGCATCATTTGATCTGGAAAGGCATCTAGACCTTTACCACCAGGAAAACCTGCCTCAGCCAATAGACTTTTTGCTTTAGCAATATCAGTTTTATACTCACCACTCCATTGATGATAACCTGGGTAAAAAGATGGCATAACACCATTGTATTTTTGACCATCTCCAAAATATACATCTTTAATGATTTTGTCATAAGGTAAAGCGTAAGCAATAGCTTTACGTAAAGTGATATTATCCCATGGTTTTTGCTTCCAATTCATATGAATGTATGAGGTAGCATTACCAGCAACACTGATAACCTTGACATTTTTAACTTTCTTAAGAGCATCAAATTCCTTGGGTGTTAAATGCTCAACAAGTTGAGCCTGACCACTTCTTAAAATTGCCAACCTTTGAACACCTTCTGGAACTTTTTTCATGATTACTCTATCTATATCTGCTTTACCTCTGTAGTAATCAGGGTTAGATTTAACAACAAACTCCTTATCTTTTTCCCATTTACTTAAACAATAAGGACCAAAACTAGGAACATTTTTATTGTTTGTATATTCATGAGACCAAGGATCATCTTCAGTTGCATTTGCTTCCATCAACTCTTTATCATAAATGTATAAAGCAAAAATGGTAAGAACTGGCAAGAAAAGTTTATTGGGGCCAGACTGTGTAAATTCAACAGTATACTGATCAATTTTTCTAACTTCACTATCTTTAAGTTTTTTAGCTTCTATATTTTTAGCTTCTTTTCCAAAAACTGCTGGGGTAAAACCAGCGATTGATGCCACATTTGATAAAAACCAACCTACAGGTGCTTTACCACTAACTGTTTTTGCTCTTTGAAATGTATAAATAACATCATCAGCATCAAAAGTTGCACCATTACAACCCTTAACACCTTTTCTTAATTTAAAAGTCCATTTATTATTTGCTTTATCATGTGACCAAGATTCTGCAAGACGACCCTCAAACTTATTAACGTCTAATATAACAGCGCCTTCAGAATTAATTTCTTTTGTAGCATAATATACTAATGGTTCCATCAAGTTAACAATACCCATTTGAGTAGGTGGAGATGATGCATTTGGACCATCATAATTTAAACTTGGTGGAACATCTTCTGAAAGGAATAAAATTGTTTTATCCTTAGCTGATGCATTTGATAATGCCACAAAAGCCATCGCGACTATTGAAGCAAGATTGTAGAACCACTTTTTCAAGATAATCTCCCAATTTCGGTTTAAAAATAATTTAATTAATTTTATACTTTGTTTTTCATGTATACTAGTAAATTAATTAATTTGATGGATAAAAAGGGAGATTTTTTCTAAAATTTATTAAAAATGGAACATTTTAGACTTTTAAACCTCGATAAAATAAAATGGGAACAATGGCACCCACAATTTAAAGGTACTTTTGCCAAAACTATATATAATGATAAAGATACAGGTGCAAATTTAAGGCAGGCATTTTTACCAGCAGGTTTCTCATTAAATGAAAAAAAAAGGCATCATCATGGCGAAACTCGCGAAGGTGTGTATACATTATTTGGTAATGTAAGATATCAAGAGTTTGAAAATCCAGAAATAGTTAATGGAAATTGTAATAATTTTGAAAAAGATTTCCTTCTCGATAGGCCCCCATTTAGCATTCATGGACCAAAAATAGGCGATATAACTGAGTTAGGCTGTTTAATTTTAGAATGGGGATCTGGGCCGTTACACTTTAATTATATTCCATTTGATGGAAACTTAGAAAAATATAAAAATAATTATAACCCACCTTTAGTCGTAAATTCAAAAAAAGTGAATTGGGACAATCATCCGACAACAAAAGGTTTGAAAATTAAGTTTTTATCTAAGGGTGACAAAAATAAACTCAAAGGATTCCATCCAATTTGTAAAATATTTATACCGCCAAATTGGAAAGGAATAAAATTAAAAAATATTTTTCCAGGAAAAAATTATCGAAAATGGTTTTATGTTTTGCACGGAGATCTTCCAATAAAGATTATTGACGAAAAAAATAACATTATATTTAATCATCACTTGATTGAAAATGAATATTTTGAATGGTTTTCTCCGGTAAATCTATTATTATGCGAAGAAGAAACTTCTAATATTGGCTGTGAATTGCTTTGTGTAGGTCATGATTTTAGCCAAAATAAAAACGAATAGATTTATGGATAAAATAAAAACAATTGATAAAAAGAGTACCATCTCTTGGGCATTATACGACTGGGCAAACCAAGCATTTTTCACATTAATAATTACCTTTGTTTTTGCTACATATGTCTCTAATAGTGTTGCCAATTCAATTGATGAAGGCACAGCAATGTGGGGCACTGCAATAAGCATCTCTTTCTTTGCTGTGGCAATTTTAGCTCCAATTCTTGGAGCAATTTCTGATAAAAAAGGAAATTTAAAACCATGGATTGGTTTTTTTACATACTTGTGTGTTTTTACAACTGCATTATTATGGTTTGTTGAACCAAGAAGCGAATATTTATTAGTAGCTTTAATATTAGTTGGTGTTGCTAATTTTGGTGGTGAATTTGCAACTGTGTTTTATAATGCTTTAATTACTGAGGTTTCATCTAAAAAAAATATCGGAAAAATATCTGGCTGGGCTTGGGGGTTAGGTTATGCTGGCGGAATACTGTGCTTAGTAATATCATTAGTATTCTTTGTATTACCTGCCAGCGCTCCTTTCGGGCTTGATAAAACAAATTCCGAGGAGATAAGAGCTACAGCCTTGTTGGTTGCTGTTTGGTTTGCAATTTTTTCAATCCCACTTTTTATTTTTACGAAAGATAGAAAACAAACATCAATTTCATATAAAAATGCAATATCAGATGGTTTAAAAACAACAATTTCAACAATTAAAAATTTTCCTAAATTAGGTGAAGTTGGAAGATTTTTAATTGCTAGGATGATTTATACTGATGGTATAAATACAGTTTTTGTTATGGGTGGTATCTATGCTGCTGGTACATTTGGAATGGGATTTCAAGAAATATTAATATTTGGCATCTTGATTAATGTTACAGCTGGAATTGGTGCTGCAATTTTTGCTTGGATTGATGATTTTATAGGACCAAAAAAAACAATTATTATTTCCATTATAGCTCTAATTATCCTAGGCACTCTAGGTTGCATAGTTGAATCAAAGAATTTATTTTACTTAATTGGTGCTGGTCTTGGAATTTTTATCGGACCTATTCAATCTTCGAGTAGATCTTTAATGGCAAGATTAACTCCAGACGAAAAAAAAGCAGAATTTTTTGGTTTATATTCGCTCTCTGGAAAAATTACCACCTTCTTAGGACCATTAGTTTTCGGTTGGGTAACAGTTATATTAGGAAGCCAAAGGTATGGTATGGCAACTGTTATAATTTTTTTGATAATTGGTCTAATTGTCCTAATACCTTTAAAAAGTATAAATAAAGATATTTAAATCAAAACACTCTTACTAAAAATAATTAATTGTATAAATTTGAAGATAATAATGCAAGATTTGCAGTAAAGTTAACTTTACTGATAACATCTGCAATGACAATGATGGCGTTTGCTCCTCTTTCAGCAGCATTACCGGAAATTGCACGAGAATTTTCAAATAATAACAAGAATATTGATTTTATAATTAAATTATCTTTTACAATACCTTCTCTAGCAATAATTATAACCTCACCATTCTATGGAATTCTTATTGATTATACTGGAAGAAAAAAAATTTTAATTTTTTCATTATTATTATACGGTATTTCAGGAACAATAGTAATATTTATAACCTCTATTGAACAATTTATTATTTGTAGAATCATTAGTGGAATTGCTCTATCAGGAATTATGACTACATCAACAACTTTAGTTGGTGATAATTTTTCCGGAATTCACAGACAAAGATTTATGAGCCATAGAGGCGCTTTTGTAAATTATTCTGCAGTCATATTGAACTTAATTGGTGGAGTTTTAGCCACATTCAATTGGAGAACAGTTTTTATAGTTTTTATAGTAGGCTTGTTAATGATACCAGTTACAATAAAAACAATTATTTATGAAAAAATAGAGTCAAAAAGAAAATTAAAAAATAAATTAGGTACTGAATCCAGATTACCAATTGTTTTAATAATTTTTGGTCTAGCATTAAATATAATAATTAATTCTGCTTTTTTTATGATCCCAATTCAAACACCTTTTCTTCTTAAAGAAATAAATCAATTTTCACCTCTTTTATCTGGAATTACTACTGGTACATCAGCTGCTGCAGTTGCAACCTCCTCACTTTTTTTTCTTAGTTTAAGAAAAAAAATAGACGCTAATATGATATTTGTTATTGGATTTTTTTTAGTTTTTTTAGGTTTTTTTTCTCTTTCACAAATTAATAACCTAAACTTTATATATCCATGTATAGTTATTTCTGGAGCAGGTTTTGGTTTTATTCAAGCTAATATGTTTACTTGGATTTTAGATATAACCCCAGTTGAATTTCGTGGTAGAATTTCTGGAGGTATTGCAATGACTACTTTTGGAGGCCAGTTCCTATCCCCAATCTTGAGTCAGCCTATAATTGAAATATACGGAAACCAATACTCTTTTCTTTATTCTTCTCTTATTATGGGTTTCATAAGTATAATTACATTCTTATTTAGAAAAAAAATTTAAACTTGATATAATTAACCATAATATTGCAAAGATTATTTTTTAATATTCTGTTAACCATAAATATTAATGCTAATTCTTACTAAATATAGTTAATAAAATATTTATTGACAAAACTTAACAATTAAATATCTAATATGGTAAACGAAGAGCAGTAGGCCACGTGTTTTGGCCTATTTTTAAAATTATTAGCAATAGGTCATTCAAAAATAATTAATAAATTATCTTGGAGCCTATATTGGTAAAATTATCACTTATAACCAACACTAATGCAAATATACTTGCACAAGAACTAGCAAGAATTACTAAAGAAATTAATTCTACACAATTAAATATTACCTCCGGTTTAAAGATCAACGGTCCTAGTGATGATGCAGCTTCTTTTAGTATAGCTACTAGGTTAAGAGGTGATAGAAATGGATTGAACGCAGTTAAATTAGCTCTAGCGAATGGTGAAACAGTTGTTGATACAGCAGTAATTGGTGCAAATGCAATAAACGAAATTCTAACAGAAATAAAGAGTAAAGTTGTTCAGGGCAATCAGGCAAGTTTAGATGCTGCTACAAGGACATCACTGAACGATGATATTACCTCACTATTGAATCAAATAACAACTACTGTAGGATCATCAGAGTTTGATAATATTAACTTAATAAAAACAGATGCTTCAACATTAAATATTCTAAGCAGTGTAAAAGGATCCGTAATTCGTGTTTCTGCTCAAATATTAGATATTACAGCTTTGGGAGTTAATGCAATTTCTGTACTCACAAGTGGCAGTGCAGCAACAGCGCTTACGAATATTAACACAGCTATAACATTAGCTACAGATCGTGTAGCAGCATTAACTTCATCTGCTAAAGGAGTCGAAATTCAATCAGATTTTACTTCATCTTTAATAAATGTTTTTGACGAAGGGATAGGTAAAATTGTAAATAGCAATTTAGCTGAGGAAAGTGCAAAACTACAAGCACTACAAATTCAACAGGAACTAGCTGTTCAAGGGCTTTCGATTGCTAATTCTGTTCCGAACTTAATACTTAAAATGTTTGATGAAACAAAAAAATAACCTTACCTAAAAATTAGGTATTATATGACTTCCATAATCAGCTATGATTTTTTCTTCATCTCCATTATCAAGATAAATATTGAATTGGGTAACACCTGCTTTTTCAAGTTCTTTCAATTTTTGGACATGTGCATCTGGATCACCTAAAACACAAAAACTTTTAATTACATCTTCAGTTATAAAGTCTAAATATGGATTATCACTTTTACCATGTTTAGAATAATCATATCCTTTTCTATTTTTAATATAATCTCTTAAACTTGAAGGAATTTGATCAGTGTCAGATCCATATTTTTCGACTATATCAGCAATATGGTTGCCAACCATTGCTGGGAACCACTTTACAGCTTCAATTGTATCTGTAATCCGACCAGTATGAGCAGGTGCTGCTGACATGACCTTGAAATTTGACATATCTCTTCCTGCTTCGACCCCAGCTTTCTTAGCACTATCAGTTAACCATTTAACAATAGTTGGTTCTGCAATCTGAAGAATCAATCCATCAGCTGCTCTTCCAGCTGTTGATAATGCCTTTGGACCATAAGCAGCAAACCATATTGGTAATTCATAATTTATAGCCCATGGAAAGGTAACGGGATTTGGACATTCACCATATTGAGCTTCACTGCCTTTAACTAAATCTTTTACAACGGATATAAACTCTTCACATTTTGCTAGTGTTGCTGGTTTCTTTCCCATAACTCTGACAGCACTATCGCCTCTACCTAAACCAATATCAAACCTGCCATCTGATTGTTTAGCTAGTGAGGCAAATAAAGAAGCTGCATGAGACCAGTCGCGCGTATTTGGATTAGTAACACAAGGTCCGAATCTCATTGTTTCTGTATGTTCAATACACATTGCCATAGCTACAAAACTCTCACGCCATAAAATATGCGAGTCGTAAAACCAACAATAAGTAAAACCAACATTTTCTGCTTGTCTTACTAAAGCTTTGGCTCTTTTGTGATCTACATCACCTTTAAAACAAATAGCAAATTCCATTTTTTTCTCCATAAATTATATACAAATATTAGTTAATTATGTTCTGGTGCCCAAATTTTTATACCCGCATGATTAAAGGGAACTTTTTTAGAAATATTTAATCTAATTAGAATAGGAGTAAGAGCTTCAACACATCTTGCTGATTGAGCATCACCTACATTGAATGCTTTAACTTTAATATTAGTTAACAAATCAATAACTTTCATTCTAGCATCAAGGCTATTTCCACATACAAGAATATCACAATTTATTTCCCATTCCAGATTATTTAATACTCCGGCTGACACATTATGCAATGCACCAATAACTGGGATATTTTCTCCTAAAATAACTTGTGCTGCTTCTGTAGCAGATCCTTCTGGAGGCATATCTACTTTCTTAGGATCTTTTTCGCTTAGAGGAACAACAATATCTATTAAAATTTTACCAGATAATAAGCTTTTTAATTCATTTAGAGTAGCATTATGAGCAGACCAAGGTACAGATAATATAATAAATTCCCCAGCATTTTTTATAGCTTCTTTATTATCACAACCAATTATTTTATTTCCGACAGAGGGAATTTGATTTAATAATTCACTTGCAACTTTTTTAGCGTTTTCCTCATTTCTTGATCCTATAATTACATCTTTTCCTGCCATCGCAAATCTTTTTGCTAGACCTTGCCCTTGAGGTCCAGTACCACCTATAATCGCAATACTCATCTAAACATGTCCTCTTCTTTTTTTCTTATAATATCTGAGGTT
>PTLN01000053.1 GCA_002938125.1 Alphaproteobacteria bacterium MarineAlpha2_Bin1 | reverse complement strand
TCCTCAGGATTTTTTGCAATTCTCATACCCTTACCACCACCACCTGCGGATGCCTTAATCATAACTGGATATCCGATTGAATTTGCTATTTGTTGAGCATGATTTAAATCGACTACCTCACCTATAAAACCTGGCACAGTTGACACATTTGCTTTATCTGCCAGAATCTTTGACTCAATTTTATCACCCATTATTGAAATAGCTTCTTTTGAAGGCCCTATAAAACAAATGCCTGCTTTGTTTACAGCATCAACGAAATCAGGATTTTCTGACAAAAAACCATAACCAGGATGAATGGCTTCAGCTTTAGTCATCTTTGCTGCCTTAATTATAGAATCTATATTTAGATAGCTCTCTTTAGATTCTGAATTGCCAATATATATTGATTCATCAGACAAGCTCACGTGTTTAGAAAATCTATCTGCTTCAGAAAAAACTGATATTGCGTGTATACCCATCTTTCTAGCTGTATTAATAATTCTACACGCTATTTCACCTCTGTTTGCAATTAAAATTTTAGAAAACATTTATTTATCCGATTTATTTATTATAATTAAAGGGGAATATTATCGTGTTTTTTCCATGGATTACTTAATTTTTTATTTTTTAACATATCTAAAGCACCGATAATTTTCTTTCTAGTATCTTTCGGCAAAATTATATCATCAATAAAACCTCTGCTTGAAGCGACAAAAGGATTAGCAAATTTTTTTCTATAATCTTCGGTTAATTGATCTACCTTTTTTAAGTCACTAGCATCATCTCTAAAAATTATTTCAACAGCTCCTTTTGGTCCCATAACGGCAATCTCTGCTGATGGCCACGCGTAATTAATATCTCCTCGCAAATGCTTTGAGGACATAACATCATATGCACCCCCATAAGCCTTTCTTACAATACAAGTAATTTTGGGGACAGTAGCTTCGCCATAGGCAAACAAGAGTTTCGCACCATGTTTAATTATTCCTCCATACTCTTGATCTGTTCCTGGCATAAACCCTGGAACATCAACAAAAGTAATTATAGGAATATTGAAGCAGTCACAAAATCTAACAAACCTAGCCGCTTTTTTAGAAGCATTTATATCTAAACATCCTGCGAGCACCATAGGTTGATTAGCCACAATTCCTACCGAAAAACCATTGAATCGTCCAAAACCTATAATAATATTTTTAGCAAAATCTTTCTGTATTTCAAAAAAATCTGATTCATCTACTACTTTAAGAATTAATTCTACTACATCATATGGCTTACTAGAATCATCCGGAACCAGACTATCTAACGAAATTTCAGACCTATCTTTTGGGTCATCTGTATCTCTACGATTAACAAACTCTTTATTATTTTGAGGAAGAAAATCTAAAAACCTTCTTGCTTGTATAAGAGTTTGTATATCATCATCAAATGCCAAATCAGCAACTGAAGATTTAGATGTGTGGGTAGAGGCACCACCTAACTCTTCATGTGAAACCTCTTCATGAGTAACAGTCTTTACTACATCAGGGCCAGTAACAAACATATGAGAGGTTTTATTTACCATAAAAATAAAATCGGTCATTGCAGGAGCGTAAACAGCTCCACCAGCGCAAGGACCCATAATTAGTGATATTTGGGGTATCACCCCGGAAGCTAGAACTGTTTTTTGAAATACATTTGCATAGCCACCTAATGAGGCCACACCTTCTTGAATTCTGGCGCCACCTGAGTCGTTTATTCCTATAATTGGAGCCCCAACACTCATTGCTTTATCCATTATCTTACAAATTTTTTCTGCATGAGTCTCGGATAATGAACCTCCGAAAACAGTAAAATCTTGACTAAATACAAAGATTAAACGTCCATTAATTTTTCCATGTCCAGTAACAACTCCATCACCTAGAATTTTATTATTAGCCATACCAAATTCTGTTTCTCTATGCTCTACAAACATATCAAACTCTTCAAAAGTTCCCTCATCTAAAAGAACTATTAACCTCTCTCTTGCTGTCAGCTTACCTTTTTGATGTTGCTTATTTATTCTTTCAACACCTCCACCTTCAAGAGCAGCATTAACCCTCTTTCTTAAATCTACTAAATTTTCATTTTGTTCAACCATTTTTTTCCCTTAAATAAACTCTAATAACACTATATTCATTATTAAAATAATTCAAAAAAAAATTAATAATCATAAATTTTTTTTTCAAAAATTGACTCAATTTCATTTAATTTTACCATATTATATTTAAAACCAATATAATCTATAATTGACCTCATATGAGATGGAACAGGAGCTTCTACTGAATATTTTTCATCAATACTCTCATGTATGATGATTTTTCTAGCGAATAACTGTGTCATACTAAAAACTCCAATAGAATTTTGTTTCATTTTACTATCAATTATATACTTTTGATCGCCCACTATTGGGCATCCAATTTCTGCACAGTGTGCCCTCAATTGATGTTTTCTTCCTGTAACAGGAGATAAAAGCAACCACGAATAGTTATCTTTAGTATCAATTACCTTATACATAGAAATAGCCTTAAGTCCATTAAGATCAACTACTACTTTTTCATAACTTTTACTTACATTCTTCTTACTTAAAGGAAAATCGATTATACCAAAGCCTTTTTTTGGTTTACCAATAACTATTGCCCAATATAATTTTTTTATATGTGAATTAATAAATTTTTCTTGAAACAAACTTGAAGATTTTAAACTTCTTGCAACAATTAGAGCACCTGACGTGTTCTTATCTATTCTATGGACCAAACGAGCATTAGCTCCTAATTCTGAATCTAAGGATGAAATAATACTGTCAACACTATATGATACTTTTGATCCGTCTTGAACTGCTAGACCATATGGCTTATCAAAAATAATAACATCTTTATCACAATATAAAATTCTTTGAGATAGTACTTTGTAGAATTCATTACTCTTAATAAATCTTTTAACTTCATTAAAAATAAATGGAGGAACTCTTACTTCTTCACCTGCTGACAATTTGTAAGATGCTTTTATCCTTCCTCCATTTACTCTTACCTGACCCGTGCGTACAAGTTTCTCAATATAAGAAAATTTTAGATTTGAAAAATTTTTCTTTAACCACCAGTCTAGCCTTTTGCCTTCATAGGTACTTTCAATTATGTATCGATTCTTATTCATACAATTATCGCCTTGATTATGTAAATTCCCAAAAAGAAGGCAAAAATACTCGAAAAGACAGATGTGAATATGTATATAAATGCATCAATAACGTTACCAGCTTGCATAAAATTAAAAAAATCTGATGAAAATGCACTAAAAGTTGTAAAACCTCCGAGAAAACCGATTAATAGAAAATGCCTAAAGTCATCATTAATATTTATTTTTGAATTAAAAAATTCTATAAGAAGCCCCATTATCAAACAGCCTATTATATTCACGAACAGTGTTTGGAAAGGGTAAACAAAACCAAAATGACGTGTAAATATTAAATATACTAAATATCTTAAGATTGAACCTGATGCTCCACCTAGACCTATAAGAAAAAAAACTTTCATAAAAGCCATCCTAACTTAAGAAATAAATTTAAAATCAAATTCATTTTTTTTTAGATTTTAGTTTCAGCAATTTTTCTTTAATCAACTTTTCATACCCAACAGATTTTGGTTTATAAAATATTTTTTTTTCTAGATCTTCTGGAAAATAATTTTGACCAGAAAAATTATTTTCTAATGAATGATCATAGATATAACCTTCACCATATCCTAATTTTTTCATGAAATTATTTGGAGCATTAATTATATGTTTAGGTGGGTCTAATGAACCATATTTTTTAGCTGTTTCTATTGCAGAAATTTGAGCTAAATATACTGAGTTAGATTTTTCTGAAGTTGAAAGATATATTACTGCTTGAGCAAGAAAAATCTCACCTTCAGGTAATCCAACAATTTGATAAGAATCTCTTGCACTAATAATGTATGTTAATGCAGATGGATCAGCTAATCCTATATCTTCAGATGCTATTCTTAATAACCTTCTAAATATATAAAGTGGATCTTCACCTCCTGCTAGCATCCTTGAAAGCCAATATAAAGAAGCATCAGGGTCTGACCCACGGATACTCTTATGAAGAGCACTAATTAGATTAAAATGATTCTCACCAGACTTATCATACCTGAGTGGTCTAGTGCCAATTAAACTATTAAGCGATGCCTTATCTAATTTCTTTAAATCACTATAATGTATCATATCAATAATATTGAGAAGGTATCTTGCATCACCATCAACTATGTTAAATAGTGAATCTTTTCCATCATCTGTTATTGTAATTTTCTTTGATAAGAATTTCTGTGCTCTATTATATATCTTCTCAAGATCGGTTTTCGGAATAGAGTTTAATCTAAATATATTACACCTAGATATAAGAGAATTATTCAGGGAAAACGCAGGGTTTTCAGTTGTTGATCCTATTAAAGAGATTAAACCTTCTTCAATTGATCCAAGAAAACTTTCTTGCTGAGCTTTATTAAATCTATGGATCTCATCTACAAACATTAAAGTTTTGATGCCATGAGAAATATTCATTTTTGCAGAGTCTAGTACTCTCTTTATTTCTCCCACACCCGAATGAACAGCTGAAATTTTATAGAGATCATAGCCTTTAGTGTCACATATTAACCTAGCAATTGTCGTTTTACCAGAACCAGGAGGGCCCCATAATATGAATGATGAAATTTTTCCAGAATTTATCATTTTTAAAAAAAAACTATTATCTCTTAAAAGATGATCTTGGCCAAAAACTTCTTCAAAAACTTTCGGCCTCAATTTTTCCGATAATGGTTTATTTACGGATTTATTAATTTCTGGATTATCAAATAAGTTTTTCATCATCTTATAGTGAGACGATACTCTCTTTCACCCCTTAAAAAAATTATAGTCCAATTATCATTTTTTTTTAAAACTTTTATAACATCACTTACTTTAATTACGTTTATTTCGTTAATTTTTGTTATAACATCACCTGGTCTCAAACTAGCATGGTACGCTCTAGAAAATCTATTTATACTGATAATTATTACTCCCTTTGAGTATTTTAATGAGTCAATGCTTAATTCTTCTGCTAGCGCTGGTGATAAATTAGCTATTCGGGAACCAGAAAGTGGGTTATCTCCTTTAATTTCAGTTATATTCCTCTTGGGAATTTCTGGAGCAGCTATCATCTTAAGATCAATTAAAACTGCCTCTCCTTTTCTCAAAACCTTAAGTTTTATTTTTTCACCTATATTTGAAATAGCGACTCTATAAAATAAAGATGAGATATCAACAATAGGAATATCATTAAATGAAAGAATAATGTCTCCTTTTTTTATTCCAGCTTTGTAAGAAGAACTATGAGGATATACATTATCTACAAGAAGTCCCTGTGTTTCCTCTATGCCTAGTTGGTTAGATAGAGTTTTATCTAATGGTTTTCCTCCTATACCAAGCCAGGGTCTTTCAATAACACCTTTACTAGTTGCTGCTCTTATAATAGAAGCAACCATGTTTGAAGGAATAGCAAAACCTATTCCAATTGATCCTCCTGTTTTAGAGTAAATAGCTGTATTGATACCCGCCAACTTACCTTCAGTAGTAATTAAAGCTCCACCGGAGTTTCCTGGATTTATAGCTGCATCTGTTTGAATAAAAAATTGATAATTTCCTATGCCAACCCTAGTTCTAGCAAGAGCTGAGATTATACCTGATGTAACAGTTTGACCAACACCAAATGGGTTGCCAATAGCTAGAACTACGTCTCCCACCTTTAAAGTATCAGAATCAGCTAGATTTATATAAGGTAGATATTTACTATCGTCTTCAATTTTCAAAACTGCTAAGTCTGTTTTTGGATCTGCCAAAACTAAACTTGCATCAAATTCTCTTTTATCAGAGAGCGAAACAGTAATTTTTTTTGCATCTCTAATCACATGATTATTTGTAATAATATAACCTTTTTTATCAACTATGACCCCAGAACCAAGCGAATTAGTTATTTTAGGGCCTCTTTGACGAGGAATAAATTCTTCAAAAAATTTTTTAAAAAAAGGGTCTGAAAATAATGGGGAGTTCTGATTTTGCTGATCTTTCTTAGTAAATATATTAACTACAGCTGGAGCTGCTTCTTTGACAAGTTTAGAAAAAGATAATTTTTTTAGAAGTACACTTTGATCTATTTCTATTTCATGTGCTTTTAAACTTGAAATAAATGTAAAGGAATTAATAAGTATAAGTAGAGTTGAAAAAACTAAAATTATAAAGTTGGAATTTTTTTCCATAACAAAAAATTTTTACATGGCAAAACAAAAAAATAATAAATAAAATATTTACTATTCAGTTTTTTCCTCTTGTTTATCCAACTCATTATCTAAATTTGGCCCTGAGTCTAAGCCCTTCACACCTGGGTCCCTGTCCACAAGCTCAATAACTGCCATTGGAGCTGAGTCACCATACCTAAAACCATTCTTCATAACTCTTGTATATCCGCCATTCCTAGAAGAATACCTCTCCGCAAGAACAGAAAATAATTTATCTACTTGATCGGACTTACCTAATTTAGATAAAGCCTGTCTTCTAGAATGTAAATCTCCACGCTTACCAAGTGTGATCAATTTTTCGATAATTGGACTTAACTCTTTTGCCTTAGGAAGGGTAGTTTTTATTTGCTCATGCTTAATCAACGAAATAGCCATATTAGCAAACATAGCCTTTCTATGTGAGCTGGATCTATTTAATCTTCTTCCAGATTTGCGATGTTGCATAAGTTTTACCTCTTAGATTAGAAGTTATCATCAAGTTTTTTTGCAAGTTCTTCAATATTTTCAGGAGGCCAATTTGGTACTTCCATTCCCAAATGAAGACCCATTTGAGCAAGAACTTCTTTTATTTCATTGAGTGACTTTCTCCCAAAATTAGGTGTCCTTAACATTTCACCTTCTGTCTTCTGAATTAAGTCACCTATATAGACTAGATTATCATTTTTTAAACAATTAGCTGATCTAACAGATAATTCAAGTTCATCAACTTTTCTAAGTAAATTCGGATTTATCTCTGGCTCTGAGCCGCTTTCTTCAGGAACTTCAGGTTTTGGTTCCTCAAAATTAATAAATAACTGAAATTGCTCTTGGAGAATTCTTGCGGCAAATGCTACCGCATCCTCAGGTGATATAGTGCCATTAGTGAGCACTTTCAAAGTAAGTTTATCATAATCAAGTTTTTGACCTTCTCGTGTATTATCTACTTTATATGATACTCTCCTTACTGGACTGTATACAGCATCAACAGGCACAAGCCCTATTGGTTGGTCCTCGGATTTTTCTAAATCTGCAGCAACATAACCCTTACCATTTTCAATTGTCATTTCCATTCTTATTGAAGCACCTTCATCTAGAGTACATATAACATGGGATGGATTCATAAGCTCAACATCGTGCCCAAGCTCGATCTGACTACCTGTAACTTGACCTGGTCCCACTGCATGCAGACGAACCTTTTTTGGACCTTCTCCATGCATATTTAATGCTAGTTGCTTTATATTAAGGACAATATCAGTTACATCCTCTCTTACTCCCGCTACAGATGAAAATTCATGCAAGACGCCGTCAATCTGAACTGACGTCACAGATGTTCCTTGCAGTGAAGAGAGTAATACTCTTCTTAAAGCATTTCCAAGTGTCAATCCAAAACCTCGTTCTAGAGGCTCAGCAACAATTGTGGCTTCACGATTTGGGTCTTCACCTTTTTCAATTGTCAGATTCTCAGGTGAAATTAACTCTGTCCAATTCTTTTGAATCAGGTCGACAGTCCTATTTAACACAGCGACTTCCTTCCATATTGTGATTGAAGCAAAATGCAATCAATCAATTAATCTATCTCATACTCTTCGCCGCTTTGGCGGCCTACAACCATTATGTGGTATGGGTGTAACATCTTTAATACTTGTCACTGTCAACCCTACCGATTGAAGCGCACGTAAAGCAGACTCCCTTCCAGAACCTGGGCCTCGAACAAAAACCTCAAGAGTCTTGAGACCGTGTTCTTGAGCTTTTTGACCTGCATCTGCAGCTGCCAGTTGGGCAGCGTAAGGAGTTGATTTACGTGAACCTTTAAAACCTTGCGAACCTGCAGAGGACCAAGATATAGCATTACCTTGAGCATCCGTAATCGTCACAAGAGTATTATTAAATGTAGCATTTACGTGTGCTACACCTGATGTGATATTTTTTCTCTCTCTTTTTTTTACTCTTGTTGTTGTATCTTTTGCCATTTATTTAAGCTTTCTTTTTACCAGCTATAGGTTTAGCAGGCCCTTTTCTTGTTCTAGCATTAGTATGAGTTCTCTGACCTCTTACAGGCAACCTTCTTCTATGTCTAAGGCCTCTATAGCAACCCAGATCCATAAGTCTTTTTATATTTATTGATACTTCTCTTCTTAAATCACCCTCGACAGTATACTCACCGTCAATAAGCTCCCTAATCTTCATTATTTCTGAGTCATTTAAATCATTAACTCTTCTATCAGCTTCCAAACCAGCTTTTTCTCTGATTTGCTTAGCCTTAGTTCGGCCAATACCAAATATATATGTGAGTGCAATATCTACACGCTTTCCCGTTGGAATATTTACTCCAGCTATACGCGCCACTATAATTCTCCTAAGAACAATTTATTAAATAATTCAATAACTAAAAAATAACTAAAAAATACCTTAAGGCGCGAGATTATGTTTATCCTTGGCACTGAAGTCAACCTTTTGCTGCAATCTTATCATCTAAAATCCCAGAAATTTGGCTCTCAACCTGTTCTGAGCTACTCATTCCGTCTACAGACCTTAAAAGACCTTTATTTTTATAATAATCTAATAAAGGGGCTGTATGCCTATTATATACATCAAGTCTGTTCTTCATAACCGTCTTTGAGTCATCTGACCTTCTAGAAAAATTAGTATTTCCGCAAAAATCACAAACTCCATCCTTTTTTGGGCTTACAAAACTATCATTATATACCGAACCACATTCTTCGCAGGTGAACCTTCCTGTAACCCTTTTAATAAGAAGATCATCGTCAACTCTAAGCTCTATTACAGCAGCAAGAGATCTGCCACGAAAATTTAGAAGCTTATCCAAAGCTATTGCTTGACCTTCCGTTCTTGGAAAACCATCCAAAATAAAATTAGAGTCTCCAATTTTTTGTATCTTCTCAGATATAATTTCAATCATTACATCGTCCGGCACAAATTCACCTTTATCCATAATTTCTTTCGCTTTTTTTCCTAAATCACTACCCTCTGAAACAGCATTTCTTAACATATCACCTGTTGAAAGTTGAATATAGCCTCTTTTATCAACTAAAAGTTTTGCCTGTGTTCCCTTTCCAGCTCCTGGAGGACCAAGCAAAATTATACTCATCTTCCCTTACCTCTTAATTTTGATTTCTTAATTAAACCTTCATATTGGTGTGCTAACAAATGAGATTGGACCTGTGCAACAGTATCCATTGAGACAGTAACAACAATTAGCAAAGACGTCCCACCAAAATAGAACGGTACACCAAATCTTGAAATAAGGATCTCAGGTAAAACTGCTACTCCAACTAGGTATATTGCACCAATAACTGTTAAACGGGTTAAAACATGATCTAAATAGTCAGCCGTATTTTTACCAGGCCTTATTCCTGGAACAAAACCACCATTTTTTTTCAAGTTATCAGCCGTATCAGATGGGTTAAAAACTATAGATGTATAGAAAAATGCAAAAAATGCTATACCTGCAGCATATAATAGGAGATATAAGGGCTGCCCTCTACCTAAAAGGGCAGAAATACTAGCCAGCCAATCTGGCCCACCTCCAGCACTAAAGTTTGCAAGAGTTATAGGAAGCAAAAGAAGTGATGAGGCAAATATCACAGGTATAACTCCTGAGGTATTAATCTTAAGAGGGATATGAGAGCTTTCACCACCAAACATTTTATTACCGGATTGTCTTTTGGGGTATTGAACAATAATTCTTCTTTGGGCTCTTTCAACGAACACAACAAAAGTTATTAAAGCAACCATAGCGATAAGAAGAAAAACAATAAATATTGCTGATAAAGCACCAGTTCTTCCCAATTCAAGAGTAGCTACAAGTGCAGATGGAAGGTTAGCAACAATTCCTGCAAAAATTATCAATGAAATTCCATTACCTACACCTCTTGCAGTTACTTGTTCTCCTAACCACATAAGAAATACGGTACCTGAGGTGAGAGTTATTACGGTCGTAATTCTAAAAAATGCTCCGGGGTCAATAACAGCTGATCCTTGAGAACTAGTCATACTTTCTAAACCAACTGCTATTCCATAACCCTGAACGGCCGCGAGTACCACTGTTCCATACCTAGTATATTGATTAATTTTTTTCCTACCTTGCTCACCTTCTTTTTTTAATTGTTCAAATTTAGGAGATATTGCTGTCATTAGTTGCATTATTATTGACGCTGAAATATAAGGAAGAATATTCAAAGCGAATATAGTCATTCTCCCAAGAGCACCCCCAGCAAACATATCAAACATTCCCAGAATACCACCGGTATTTTGCTGAAATATTTCTTGCATAATTATAGGATCA
>PTLN01000052.1 GCA_002938125.1 Alphaproteobacteria bacterium MarineAlpha2_Bin1 | reverse complement strand
TACTATATTTAGATTCTTTTCAATTGTATACTTTACATCATCCTTCCAATCAAAAACAATTCGACTGTATTTTTCATGCTTTCCAAATCTAACTCTTATGCCAGAAATATCTTCGAGTTGGGATCGATTTTTTTTAATTTTAAGATTTGATATATCTATAACATTATTCAAATTTTCTATTGGTTGAATTTCGAAAATAACTGATGATCCGCTTGAAGCAGTTCGAATTTCATAGATATTATTGAAAATTATTTTTATTTGATTTCTTGTTTTATCATAACTTGAGAAATTTACAATTTTTGGTAAAAAACTTTTTATTTTCTCTATCTCAAAAGAACCTGAACGATTAAATCTAATTGTTAATTCTTTATCTTGAATTTCAGCTTGGTATTCAACGGGCTGATCCCAACTAAATACTAACCTAGAAAATAGATCTGTATCGAATCCTTTGATATCAACCTTTTCTTGCGCAAGTGAAGAATTTAAACTAGATACATGTATAAATATTATAAGTGTATACAAATATTTAAATTTAATTACTTTCCTAAAAAAAGTTTTATTAAAGTGTAAGAATGACATAACTATAATTAACATATTTTCTATAAATATAAAATAAAATAACAAATTAAATTTACAGTTAAATATTTTCTATATTATCAACTTGAAGGAAGAGGTTCTTCTTCTTTTTCTATTACCTGTTTTTCATTAGTTATTTGATTTTGAACCTCCTGTTTTCCATTTAAAGAATCAGGTAGCTTTCTCCTAGTTCTAATTTCAATAGTAATTGTTTTAGCCTTTATAGGATCCATTGAAGCTAAAACTGGGGCTAAGCGTCTCTCTTCCATTAATTCGGCCACATCAACAACAACATTTAAATCTAGCTCTTCAAAAATTCTAGCAGCATCTTTAGGTTTCATTGATTCATAAACCCTAACCAAACTTAAAAGTTTCTTTTTCTCCTGCTTATCATGTTGACCTAACAAATTACGAATTGAACCTTCAATTTTCTTTAATTCATTAATTTTTTCTTCCACACTTTTTTGTGTAGCAATCAATAAATTTTCTCTTAAATCTAACTCAGAAGACCTTGCTTCAAGAGATTTTCTTCTCTCAGATAAATTTTCTAGAATATCTAATTCTGCAGCAGTAAAAATTGGCTTTTTAGGACCATCAAGTGCTTTTGAATCTTCATCTAAAGCTTGCTGCAAAGTTGCTTCCCCAAGTTCTGTCTCGTCATTTTCTTTAGAGGTTTTATCATCATCCTGAGCTATAGCTACCCCAATTGGTTTGAAAATCAAATTTTCATTAGTTAACTTAACGCAAAGCGAAACAGTTGCTAGAAAAGCCACTAATGGTAGAAACCTGATAGTTATCTTTGGTAATTTTTTCATTCTTTTACCTTGATTGTTCCAATGCATTAATCAATTCTTTTTCCATCTCAGATCTTATTGTTGATGAAGGTTTAGAGTTATAAAAATTATCTTTAGAAATAATATTATTTGATTGTTTTTTTGATAATATTTTTGAACTATCATATTTTGAATCAACAAGTTTTTTTGAAATACTAACTCCTTGATCATTTAAAAATTTAAGTTCTTCTATAACAGATTTTGCTTCTAAAATTTTATCTTGCATAAAACCTGTTAAATCTGAACTACTTTTCTTTAAAGTTAAAAGACTCGTATTAGCTCTCTCAGTTGCTGAAGTAAATTCAGATATAATTTTTCTTATTTCATTTTCAGATTTTCGTATCTCCTGTAATTTTCTATACAGAAATAAACAGCAGAAAATCGTAATAAATAATGATATTATTAAAACTAGATCAAGCATGAAAGAATATGAGAAAATCATTTTCCTACCTCTTCAATTTGATTTGTTTCGTCTAAAAGGCTACTTTTTTCATCATTAATTTTCTCATCAATTAAATCATCGTATGAATCATTTTTTCTTAATAAGATTTCTGAAATTTTTATTGCAACCGTTTTATCTACTTTACCCATTTTACCATGCATAAGAGGTATATTTCCACAATTAAGATATACATCAGAATCACTTGTTGAATTGAACATTAATGTGTCGCCAATTTCAAAATTCATTACATCACCAAGCTCCATTATTTTCTTATCTAATACCGCATCTATTTCAACTTCGGTAGACCACAATTCTGTTGCTAAATGACCTTCCCAAATTGAGTCTCTTCCGAATTTTTCCCCTAAGAATCTTTGAAGCAATAATTCTCTAACTGGCTCTAATGTTGCCAATGGCAATAATAATTCTATAGAGCCGCCTCTATCCTCCATTGCTATTTTCATTTTTACTGTAATAACAGCATTATCTGGACGAGCAATTGTAGCAAATCTAGGGTTTGTCTCTAGTCTTTCATATTCAAAGTTAATTTCACTTAGAGGCCTAAAAGCTTTACTTAAATCTTTAAGGACAACATCTATAAGTGTTTCAATTAATGACCTTTCAATAGTAGTGTACCCTCTATCTTCACCGCTTACATCAGATATTCCTACTTTTCTTCCTCCAAGTAAAACATCAACCATAGAAAAAATTAAATCTGAGTCTAGAATTAGTAATCCAAAATTATCCCATTCTTTTGCAGCAAATATTGCTAAAATCGGATTTGATGAAATTGAATTTAAGTGGTGACCAAATCTAGCATTTTTAATTTCATCCATAGTGACTTCTACATTATCTGATGTAAAATTTCTTAAGCTAGTAGTTAACCTTCTTACAAGTCTATCAAAAATTACATCGAGCATTGGTAATCTTTCATATGATACAGCAGCAGAATTAACAATGGCTTGAATACCAGCTTCAGTTTTTCCTTTAACTAAACTATCTATTTCATCCTGGTTAACTATTCCAGTGTCTTCATTACTAAGATCATCTTTGCTTTCAGGCATAAAATAATTCTTTCAATATAAAATTAATTTCTATTCAATTACAAATTCACTAAATAATATATCTCTAACTTCTATTGGTTGAACTGCTCTATTTACTCTTGATAATAATTCTTGTTTTAACCTATAAACACCTGCAGAACCATTAATATCATCCAGCCTTAATTCCCTCATATATATTTGAAGGTTATCTATTACTCTTGGCATTAGCGTTTGTAACTTTGCATTTCTCTCTTCCATTATTTCAGGTAGATCAGATGCTAATTCCAGACTTACTATTACCTTTAAATAGGTTAATGAATTGTTATCAGTATTTAAATTAACTCTTATTTCTGGTAATTCAAAAAAAGTTGGCGGAGGTTCAGACTTTACTACTTCCTCAGTATCTTCACCATCTTTCTTATCTTCATCTTTATCTCCGAATGGACCTAATCCAAGAAAAAATGCTACTACTACTAAGATAATTATTAAAATTAGCGGTGCACCAATAAATATTAATAATTTCTTAATACTTCTCTTTTTTTTTGGTGGTGACTCTTCACCTTCATTTTTTTCTTCTTCTTCTTCTTCAGCCATTTATCTTCCTTAACAATTGGCCCATACTTTATAGGACAAATAATAGTAAAATAAGGTTAACAACTCATTTATTGTTAATGAACCATTTAATAAAAACATAATCTTTTTTACAAATAATATAAAAATCTGAAACTTTTTTCCTACTAGAAAAGCACAAATTTCCTTGTGAATTATATCTATATTTCTAAGTTATTGATATTAAATATTTTTTTTTGGCATGTATTTAGCATTCATTTTATATAACTACGTGTGTAGTTCCTTCAGAGTACAACTAGCTAAAAAAAGCTAGGTAGGCAAAGGAAGAAGGCGAAAGTAATGGAAAATAGTTCTTATATAGGCCTATCAAGGCAAATTGCCCTTGGCCGAAAAATGGATATCGTATCAAATAATATAGCAAATATTGATACAGCTGGGTTCAGAGGAGAAAGACCAATCTTTGAAGAATTTGTTGTTAAAGCAACAAATAAAAGAGAGGTGTCTCTAGTTCAAGATTTTGGTGTTTGGAGAAATAACGAACCGGGACCACTAAAGAAAACTGGCAGTCCATTTGACTTTACCACCAGCAAAGATACTTATTTTACAATTAATACAGATCAAGGAATTAGATATACTAATAATGGCAGATTTCAACTAGCTGCAGATGGAACTTTAGTAAATCTTAATGGGCTACCAGTCTTAGATAATAATGAAAATCCTATAATAATTACTGAAGAAGATGGAAATATCACAGTCACCGATAATGGTATTATTAATGGACTCCAAGGGGAAATAGCACAATTTAAGATTGTAAGTTTTGATGACTTGCAAACATTAAAGAAAGTTGGTGGCGGATTATATGAGACAGAGTCAGATCCTATAGATCTTACTGGAGATAATCAAAACGATCTTATCGTCAAAATAGATTTTACTGTGAAGCAAGGGTTTTTTGAAGGTTCTAATGTTAAAGGAATTTTAGAAATGACAAGAATGATGGAGGTAGTCCGATCATATGTCAGTACTGCTAATATGTTAAAAACTGATCACGACTTGCAAAGAAAAGCTGTTGATAAACTTGGACAAGTAGTTTCAGCGTAAAGAATAAAAAAAAGGAGAATGAAATGACAAAATCGCTTTCAATTGCAGCAACGGGTATGATGGCTCAGCAGTTAAATGTTGAGGTTATTTCTAATAACATAGCCAATTTAAATACCACTGCTTTTAAAAGGCAAAGAGCTGAATTTCAGGACTTGCTTTATCAAAATCAGTTAAGAGTTGGTTCAACCTCATCAGACCAGGGAACTATAGTACCATCCGGAATACAACTAGGTTCTGGTGTTAACGCAGGTGCTGTTTATAGAATAATGGAACAGGGTTCTGTATCTCAAACTGAAAATGATTTCGACATGGCTATACAGGGTAAGGGGTTTTTTAGAGTACAAAGACCTAATGGTGAAGATGGTTTTACAAGAGCTAGTGCATTTCAATTAAGCCCAAATGGGGAAATAGTAACTCAAGATGGTTTTACAGTTGGACCAGGTATAACCGTACCTGCTGATGCTGTTGCAGTAACTATAAATGCATCAGGTGAGGTTCTTGTTAAAATTGACGGCCAAGTAGAACCACAAAACGTTGGTCAATTTGAATTGGTAACTTTTCCTAACGAAGCTGGTCTAGAAGCTATAGGAGATAACCTTCTATTAGAAACACCAGCATCTGGACCTGCTACGGTAGGTATACCAGGAGTTGGAGGAGTTGGAACAATTCTTCAAGGCTTTCTTGAAACTGCAAATGTTAATGCTGTTACAGAAATTGTTTCAATGATTACTGCCCAAAGGGCATATGAAATGAATTCAAGAGTTATAACAGCTTCAGATGAAATGCTCAGGACAATTTCTAATCTAAGATAAAAGAATGGATTTTTAAGATGAAATTGAATCAAATAATTTATTTTATATTTATTTTAGTAGTTAGTACTAAAACATATGCATCTGTTAGTCTTCAGGAGAGGGTTTTGATTGACTCTCCTATTCTAAAATTAGGTAATATTTTCAGTGGTCTTCCTGAAAATATAGCAAATAAAAAAATTGGTAACTCTCCTGAACCTGGAGAACAAAAAATTATACGACTTAAACTAATAAAAGAATTAGCTAAAAATTTTGATATAGATTGGAAATCTAATTCAACTGTTGATTCTATAATCATTAAAAGAGCTAGCAGAGAGATTGCACCTCATGAACTCGTAAGTGATATTATTAATTCACTTAATAGGAATAGGATACGAACTAATTATGAAATACAGATTAAGTCTCAAAATTTAATTGGCTATATTCCTATAAATAGTGACTATAAAGTAGAGGTAATTAATTTAAATTATAATGAAAAAACAGAGCGGTTTTTTGCAAATATCAAAATTATAGGTGATGATTTTAGTCCTATAATAACTAACTTGAAAGGTTTTGCCAGAAGTGTAATAAATATCCCAATTTTAAATAATAGAATAAATAAAGGGGAAATTTTAAATAATAGCGATTTTAAAAAAATTAAAGTTGCAAAAAATAGAGTCAATAAAAATTATATTACTGATATAGAAGATATCATTGGAATGGAGGCTAATAGAAATTTAAGAAAAGGTTCTCCTGTAAAAAAAATTGACTTAAGAAACATTCGCTTAGTTCAAAAAGGAAGAGCTGTTTCACTATTTATTAAATCTGATTTAATGACAATAAAAACTGTAGGGCAATCATTAGAACATGGAAGTTTAGGTGATCTTATTAGAGTCTTAAATCCAAGAAGTAGAAAAATTATCAGTGGAATAGTAACAGGAAGAAATGAAGTAAGAATCCCATCAAATAATAATATAAGTTTTTTACAAAGTAAAAATTAGAAAAAGGTAAAGTATGATGAACCACTTAAAAAACAAGAATTGTTACCTATTATTTTATATTTTTATTATTTCTATAGTTTTGTCAGGTTGTAATGGAATAACGAGACTAGCATATGTTGGAACAAAACCACCAATTACTCCTATAAATGATCCAACAAAAGATAAAAATTATAAAGTTGTTAGTCTTCCTATGCCTCAACCTGAAAAGAATCAATATATGGCAAATTCCTTGTGGAGAAAAGGAGCTAGAGCATTTTTCAGAGATCAACGTGCAGCAAGGGTTGGAGACATAATAACTGTATCAATAAATATTGATGAAAAAGCTGCATTAGCCAACACAACTAAAAGATCAAGGTCAAATGCTGAAGATTCAGACATAACAAATTTGTTAGGACAGGAAGGGCAATTTACTAAAATACTTCCAGAGACATTAAATTTAGCACCAATGATTAGTCTCGGAACAGAAAGTAAGCATACAGGAGCTGGGACAGTCGACAGAAGTGAAAAGCTTACGCTCACAGTAGCAGCACTTGTAACACAAGTTTTACCAAATGGTAATTTAGTAGTACAAGGAAGACAGGAAGTAAGGGTTAACTTTGAGGTAAGAGAGTTTATTATTGCTGGGGTAATCAGACCAGAAGATATCACAGCTTCCAATACTATTACACATACTCAAATTGCTGAACTTAGACTTTCGTACGGCGGACGTGGACAGCTAACTGACGTTCAACAACCTCGTTATGGTCAACAAGTGTTGGATGTACTTTTTCCTTTCTAGTTCGTCTTTGCCTAAGGGGGGCTGGTCTAGAATAGATAAGCCTCCTTTTTTAAAAATAATCTTAATAGAAGTATTTTAATCGTCTCTATAAACTCTTTCTCTTCTCTCATGTCTTTCTTGAGCTTCTAAACTCAAGGTTGCAATAGGCCTAGCTTGAAGACGCTTTAATCCAATAGGCTCATCAGTTTCTTCACAATAACCATATGTACCATCCTCAATTCTCATCAGAGCTTGATCAATTTTACTAACTAATTTTCTTTCCCTATCACGGGTTCTTAATTCTAATGATCTTTCAGATTCCACTGTTGCTCTGTCCGTAAGATCAGGAGCAGCATTTGTTGTTTCTTGTAAAGACGCAAGAGTTTGTGTTGTCTCCTGAAGCAACTCTTCCCTCCAGTCAAGCAATTTATTTTTAAAATATGCCTTCTGTTTAGAACTCATAAATGGCTCATCCTCAGTTGGTTGATATGACGAACTAACTTTTGCACGCTTAAATAAAAGAGAACGAGATAATTTAGATTTTGATTTATTTGATTTTTTTTGACTCATTTAGGAACACATATACAATTATTAATAGTTAAAATTTAGGAAAATTACAGGTTCAGGAGTATATGTGGCAATCCTCATGTCATCAACAACAAATTTAAAAGAAAAAAAAAAATTATCTATTTACCTAGTTTGGCTAACTCTACTGAAGCTCTCAGTTCAATTTCATCTAAAATAGCTGCAAGTCTGGGCTCAGTATCCTTATTATTTTCAATTTTTACTGAATTTAAGAGCTTATCTAATTTTGAATTAGACACTTTGCCGTTAAGTAAACCAAGTTTTATATCATCTAATAAATTTAATATTTTTTTACCTTTAAATATGGCTTTTTTATTTGAATGGGTTTGGTCATTAACCTCTTGGATAGCTAATAAAGAATCGAGTGATGACAAGCTTCCAACAGAGTTAACGTCATTAATACCCTCTTCTAAATTATTATCTTCTTCAGATTTAATATAAAATCCACCATTGACAGGCAAACTCTTTTTAATTTTTTTCCTAGAATCTATATTATAAGTTCTAGTTGACTCTATTTTCATTTTGAACCTCTAATTTATAGTGGTATTAAGATCAATAAAGGTTAATAGAAATTTAATTTTTCGGCAAAACTAGGAAAATTATTCCACTAAATTTAAATTTAAATTTTCACAGAGAAAATTATACAACTAAATCAATAATTTATTTTTTAATACTTGGCATAAATTTCGCATAGTAAGTTAATTATATGTTGGAAGAATTCCCATAGAGAAAGAAATGAAAAAGATAATTCAAAATATATTTAAAATAAATAAACTTAGTTACTTACTTATGTTTTTGACTATTTTTATTTTCTTTTCAAGTTCTAATAATTACTTAAGCGCATCATCTAGAATCAAGGATATCGTCAATTTTGAAGGTATACGTGATAATATTTTAGTTGGGTATGGGTTAGTAGTTGGACTAAATGGAAGTGGAGACTCACTTGGCAACTCTCCTTTTACTAAACAAAGCCTAGAAGGGATGCTTGAAAGGCTTGGTGTAAATACAAGAGGATCAGGCCTTAATACTAAAAATGTTGCAGCTGTGATGGTTTCTGCAAATTTACCTCCATTTGCACGTCAAGGAAGTAGAATAGACCTAAATGTTAGCACACTAGGAGATGCGAAAAGTTTATTAGGTGGAACTTTATTAGTAACTCCATTAGTTGGAGCAAATGGTCAAGTTTACGCTGTAGGACAAGGCCCAGTTCTTGTAGGTGGATTTGAAGCTCAAGGTGCTGCAGCAACAATTGTAAAGGGTGTTCCTACTGCCGGAAGAGTTCCTCAAGGAGCGATAGTTGAGCAAGAGATAAGTTTTGAACTGAGCAATCTAAATAAAATACGTATATCTATGAAAAATCCTGACTTCACAACAGCTAATAGAATTGCAAATACAATAAATAGCTTTTTAGGGAATGAGGCTGCAAGGGTTAAAGATCCTGGTACAATCAGCTTAGTTACACCAGAAAATTATTCAAATAAAATGGTTAAATTGCTAACGGATATTGAACAATTAAGAGTTGAGACTGACCAACCAGCTAGAGTAGTAATTGATGAAGCTACTGGAGTAATTGTACTAGGAAACGATGTAAAGGTTAATACAGTAGCCATTGCATTAGGAACTCTATCTATAAGTATTACCGAAACTCCACAAGTTTCACAACCTCAACCATTTGCATCCAAAGGCGAAACAGTAACTGTTCCAAGAACTACAATAGAAGTAACTCAGGATGATAAAAAATTAGCTGTTGTTAAAGAAAGTGTAAATTTGCAAGACCTAGTGAATGGTCTAAATTCTCTTGGAATTGGACCAAGAGATATGATTTCTATTCTTCAAGCTTTAAAAACAGCTGGTGCCCTCCAAGCAGATATACGATTGATGTAATGAATATAAATAATTATACAAATATTATAAATAATGATAATTCTAATTATTTAAACAATAATTCTAAGAGTAAATTTATAAAAGAGGCAAAATCTGCTGCTGAGTCATTTGAATCAGTATTTATTTTTGAGTTTTTAGAATCAATGTATTCAGGTGTCAAACTTGGTGACTTTGGAGGAGGATCATCAGAAAAAATGTATAGATCAATGCTAAATGAGGAAATTTCAAAATCTATTAGTAAGCAAGGTGGTATAGGAATAAGCAGTGAAGTTTTTAATGAGATAATTAAATCACAAGGTATATAAAATGAACTTGCCTAAAAGAATTAATGATCTTTTAAATGTAATAAATAAACTCTCCAAAATTATAATTACTGAGACGGAACATTTAAAAAAAAATAAAAGACCTTCTGAAATAAAATCATTTGAAAAAGATAAGACTACACTTAGTAATTACTATGAAAAAGAAATAAAAGAATTGAGTAAATTACCTAAAGATTCGTTCATTGAATCAACCTCTGAGTTAGAATTATTAAAGTCAACCTTAGATAAATTTAAAAAAATATTAGATGATCATAATCGAGCTTTATTTGCTGCCAAAACTGTAACTGAAAGAATGATTAAATCTATAAGTGAAGAGGTCGCAAAAATTAATAATCCCACAAGGGGTTATAATAATTACTCTAAGAATTTTTTGACATCTAAAAGTATTCATAAACCAGTCTCTATAGCTTTAAATGAAATAATATAAAATTTAATTCTTACTTTCTTTAATTAATTTTTTTAAAGCTACCTTCTGAATTTTATTCAAGAAAGCAATCCTTGCCAACTCACTTTCTCGAGGAAACTGAGTAACAATTGAGTCTGTACTTTTATCAATATGTCTATATACAGTTCTACCACTTTCAACATCTTGTAAAATACTTAGACTTTTATTCTGCATATGGTTGAGTCCAATAATATTAGCCTTTGAATTAATATTTTGCTTATTACTTTTTATTAATTGTTGAGTTTTTTTTAAAACTGTATTGTCTCTATTATTTATAGACTTATCCAAATGTGAAATATTATAATAATTTATTTTATCAATTTTAATTTCCATATCTAGCTTCCATGTTTAAAAAAAATACTAAATACAAAAAATTACCTACGCTGATACTACTTTATTTTCTTTGATTTGTTTTTCTTCTACTTTTTCTTTTTTATAATT
>PTLN01000051.1 GCA_002938125.1 Alphaproteobacteria bacterium MarineAlpha2_Bin1 | reverse complement strand
AATACAGGTATTGAGCTGACTAATGTTAAGATGTCAATGAATCCTTTTGACGAAATAGCTGTAGAGGAAGCCATTCATTTAAAAGAAGCAAATAAGATAAATGAAATAATTATTGTATCTATTGGGACTAAACAAAGCCAAGAAACAATACGAACAGCACTAGCTATGGGCGCAGATAGAGGAATTCTAATCGAAACAGATTCTGAAATACAACCCTTGTCAGTTGCTAAGCTCCTAAAGAAAGTATGCGATCAGGAAAAGCCAGAACTAGTAATTTTAGGCAAACAAGCCATAGATGATGATGCAAATCAAACAGGCCAAATGCTATCTGCCCTTCTTAATTGGTCACAAGGTACATTTGCTTCTAAGCTAGAAATAGAAGAAAAAAATTTATTAGTAACTAGAGAAATTGATGGCGGTCTAGAGACTCTTAAGTTAACAATGCCATCAATTATTACAACTGACCTTAGACTTAACGAACCAAGATATGCATCTCTACCAAATATAATGAAAGCAAAGAAAAAACCGATAGAAGAAAAAAAACCCGAGGATTTTGATATTGATATTTCACCCAGACTCACAACAATTAAGGTTATTGAACCACCAAAAAGAGAAGCTGGTGTGATAGTTGAGTCTATTCCACAGCTTGTAGATAAACTTAAAAATGAAGCAAAGGTAATTTGATGACTAGTTTAATATTAGTAGAACATGATAATAAAGATATAAAGGCACCAACTCTAAATACAATTGAAGCTGCAAAAAAATTTGAAGAAGATATCCACGTTATTATTATTGGGAGTAACTGTAAATCAGTAGCTGATAATGCCTCGAAAATTGACGGTGTAACTGAAGTCCTCATGGTTGATGATAATAAATTTTCGAACCAACTAGCTGAAGATATTACACCCATTATTGTAAACTTAGCTGACAAGTATAATTTTATTTTAGCACCAGCCGATACATTCGGAAAAAATATTATGCCTAGAGTTGCAGCGCTCCTTGATACTGCGCAGGTATCTGATGTTATCTCTATTGAATCAAAAGATACTTTTGTGAGGCCTATTTATGCTGGTAATGCCTTTGCTACAGTAAAGTCATCTGATAATAAAATAGTTATTACTATAAGAACAACGGCATTTGAAAGTGCTAAAATTTCTGATAACTCAGCAGGTATAACTAATATAGAATCTATAGACACTGATTCTATCTCAGAATTTGTAGGTCAAGAACTAAGTAAGTCCGAGAGACCTGAGCTTACCAGCGCTAGAATAATTATTTCTGGAGGTAGAGGTATGCAGAGTGGTGATAACTTTCCTATGTTAGAAAAAATTGCTGACAAACTGGGAGCGGCTGTCGGAGCAAGTAGAGCTGCAGTTGACGCTGGTTTTGTTCCTAACGATTACCAAGTTGGACAAACAGGAAAAATAGTGGCACCAGACTTATATATTGCTGTTGGAATATCAGGTGCGATACAGCATTTAGCTGGAATGAAAGACAGCAAAGTTATAGTTGCAATAAATAAAGATGAAGAAGCTCCTATTTTTCAAATAGCTGATTATGGGGTTGTAGGTGATTTATTTAAACTCGTACCAGAGTTGGAGAAAGAACTAGAAAATAATTAGTAATTAAAAATTAAAACTCAGGGAAAATTATGACAATTAAAGAAATAGGTATTATTGGAAGTGGTCAGATGGGCGGAGGTATAGCTCATGTTTCTGCTTTAGCAGGATTCAAGGTAAAATTACTTGATATAAATAATGAACTTCTTCATAAAGCTACAAACTTAATTGACAAAAACCTAATACGACAAGTTTCAAAAGGAAAAATAACTAAAGAGCAATCAGATTCAGCACTAAATAGAATTGATACAACGCTTCAATATAATGACCTATCAAACTGTGATTTAGTTGTAGAAGCTGCTACAGAAAATGAAGAAACTAAAGTTAAAATTTTTCAAGATTTATGTAAAGTTATTTCAAACGACTGTATAATAGCAACAAATACCTCCTCAATATCAATAACAAGGTTAGCATCTAGCACTGATAGACCTGAAAAGTTCATTGGAATGCACTTTATGAATCCTGTCCCAATAATGGAATTAGTTGAATTGATCAGAGGTATAGCAACAAATAATGAAACATTTATAAAAATACAAAATTTGACAGTATCTCTAGGGAAAAAATCTGCAGTATCTGAAGATTTTCCAGCCTTTATAGTAAATAGAATTCTATTACCAATGATTAACGAAGCAGTTTATACATTGTATGAAGGCGTAGGATCCGTAGAAGCAATTGATACAAGTATGCGATTAGGAGCTAATCACCCCATGGGACCACTCCAACTAGCAGATTTCATTGGCTTGGACACATGCTTAGCAGTAATGCAGGTACTTTACGAAGGTCTTGCCGACTCAAAATATAGGCCTTGCCCCCTACTTGTTAAATACGTAGAAGCCGGATGGCTTGGTAAAAAAACAAACAAAGGATTTTATGATTATTCACAGGAAGTACCAAAGCCTACAAGATAAGTATTTTATTTGTTTTACTATTCGATTAATTAAATTACAATCTTAATCTATCCAGTTATAATTAAAATAAAATGACAGACAAAGAAAATAAAAAAAAATTAATGTGGGGTGGTCGTTTTTCCGAAAACCAAGACAAGGTCCTATCAAAAATTAATTCCTCAATAGGTTTTGATAAAAGACTTTTTAGACAAGACCTAAACGCTTCGATAGCTCATTGTGAAATGCTGATTGAGCAAGATATTATTACTAAAAACGATGGTGAAAAAATATTGACTGGCTTGAGTCAAATCTCGGATGAATTTGAAAATAGTAATTTTAAATTTACAAATGATCTAGAAGATATACACACGCACATAGAGGCTCGTTTAAATGAAATAATAGGTGAGCCAGCTGGAAGACTGCATACAGCTAGATCAAGAAATGATCAAATTGCAACGGATCTTAGACTTTGGATAAGGCAATCTATAGATGAAATACAAATATTAATAAAAGATCTATTAACTTCCATAATTAAACAAGCAGAGACTAACATTGATACTATCATGCCAGGGCTTACTCACTTACAAACTGCTCAACCAATAACATTTGCACATCATTTATTAGCTTACTTTGAAATGTTTGATAGAGATATTCTAAGATTTCAAAATTGTAAGGATAGATTAAATGAATCACCACTCGGATCAGGGGCTATTGCTGGTACAGTTTTCAATATTGATAGAAATTATACGTCAAAAAAATTGGGCTTTGAAAGGCCCATGATAAATTCAATAGATGCAGTATCAAGTAGAGATTTTGCAGTAGAATTTACTTCTTGTTGTTCAATAAACTCCATGCATTTATCTAGACTTTCTGAAGAAATAGTTATCTGGATGAGTGAGCCATTTAGTTTTATTATACTATCTGATAGTTTTTCAACTGGATCTTCCATGCTTCCTCAAAAACGTAATCCAGATGCCGCAGAGTTAGTGAGAGCAAAGTCAGGAAGAATTTTTGGAGATTTAAATACGCTACTGGTTGTTCTTAAAGGTTTGCCACTCGCTTATTCAAAAGACTTACAGGAGGATAAAGAGGCTGTATTTGATGCTTATGATACTCTCAAACTGTGCCTAATGGCTATGAAAGGAATGATTGATAACATTAGAGCTAATAAAGAAAGAATGCTTCACTATGCTAAGTGTGGTTTTTCTACAGCAACTGATTTAGCTGACTGGCTAGTAATTAACTTAAATTTGCCATTTAGAGAAGCACATCAAACAACCGGAGAAATAATTAAGTTAGCTGAGAATTCAAATAGAACTTTACAAGAAATTTCTCTTGAAGAACTAATGAAAATTAATCCAAAAATTGATGAAAATATTAAAAATGTCCTAAGTGTTGAAAATTCAGTTTATTCAAAATGTAGTTTTGGAGGAACATCCCCAATAAAAATTAAAGAAGCTATAGATTTAGCGAAGGAAAGAATTGAATGAAACATAGAACTTTAATCATTTTTTGTTTTTCCTTAATATTAATTAATGTATCTTATGGTTGTGGAAAAAAAAATAATATTAAAAGTTCTAATATTGAAGAAATTATATTCATCTTATAAGCATGATTTTTTGAAGAATGGATTATTTTAATTATAAAAATGGAATATTGCACGTTGAAGATTTATCTATTAACAATATAGCACGATCCATTGAAACCCCCTTTTATTGTTACTCATCAACTTCAATGCGAAAAAACTATAATGACCTTTCTAATTCATTATCTAAATTGAATACATCAATTTTTTACGCAATTAAAGCAAATAGTAATTTAGCAATAATTAAACTATTTTCCGATCTTGGAGCAGGAGCAGATGTTGTTTCTGAAGGCGAGATTAGAAGAGCTCTTAAAGTAGGAATACCAAATAATAAAATTATCTTTTCTGGAGTAGGTAAAACAAAAAAAGAAATTTCTTTTGCTCTTAATAAAGAAATTCTTCAAATCAATATCGAATCAGAATCAGAATTGGAATTAATTAATCAAACCGCTTTAGAACTAAACAAAAAAGCTAATGTAGCTTTCAGAATAAACCCAGATATTGAAGTAAATACTCATGAGAAAATTACTACAGGTAAAAAAGAGAATAAGTTTGGAATTCCATGGCCTGAGGCGAAGGAAGTTTTTATAAAAGCTAGTAAAATGAAAAACATAAATGTAATTGGACTTGCTATTCACATTGGGTCCCAATTACTAGACTTAAGTCCATTAGAAAAAGCATTTAAGATAGTTATGGACGCAACTAATGAATTACTAGAGTTAGGTATTAATGTAAAAAATATAGATTTGGGGGGAGGCCTTGGAGTAAAATATGTTGATGAAAAACCCCCTAACTTTAATGACTATGCAGATATAATAAAAAAAAATATAGATTATGAAAATATGAATATTTTTATAGAACCAGGCAGACGCTTGGTTGCTAATGCTGGAATACTAGTTACAAAAGTAATATATGTAAAAAATAATGGTAAAAAAACTTTTCTTATAGTTGACGCAGCAATGAATGACCTTCTTAGACCCAGTTTATATGATGCAGTTCACCAAATAAAACCTATTCAAGTAAGAGAAAGTAAAAATAAAAAATCATTCGATATAGTCGGGCCAATTTGTGAAAGTGGGGATATTTTGGCTAAAAATATAATGCTAGATGAAATACTTCCTGAAGAACTTTTATCAATTCACTCTGCAGGTGCGTATGGATCTGCTATGTCATCAAATTATAATTCAAGACTATTAGTACCAGAGATCTTAGTACAAAATCGGGATTTTGCAATTATAAGAAAAAGACCAACTTATGATGAAATGCTAAAAATTGAAAAACTCGCCAAATGGCAAGTTTAGTAACCTATCTACCTCAACGATCCCACAAAGGGTAATTCTCTGAAATAATGAGCATAATCTAAACCATAACCTACAACAAATTTATCTGGACAATCAAACCCTATAAAGTTAGCTTCAATTTCTACTTTTCTTTTACCTGGCTTATTTAAAAAAACACATAGATCAACTGATAACGCGCCTCTATCTGACAGAATATTTTTGGCAAAGGCTAGAGTTCTCCCCGATTCCAAAATATCATCTACTAGTAAAATGGATTTATTTTTTACAATTTCATCAATATCTTTTTTTATCTCAACGTGACCAGAACTCTCTGTAGCAGCCCCATAACTACTTAATGTTAAAAAATCGATTTGTGGGGTCGCTCCAGACCTATGTAGAGATCTTATTAGATCTGCTGAGAATACAAAGCTTCCCTTTAATATGGAAATTAATAGGAAATCAGTTCCAATCGATTGAGTAATTTCATATGCAAGTTTATTGACCCTATCCTGAATTTGTTGAGCAGAAAATAGAGTCTCTATATCAGCTTTGGGCCTCATTCAAAAACTTTCTTTAATTTTGCTGCTTTTTCTTTATTGATTTTTCTACCTGTTGTAGGTTGTGATATATTGTTTTCTTTCTCCTTTTCAGTTTTATCATCCAGGATATTTACACTCTGTTCACTGACCTTAAATCTAACTAAAATATTATTAACTTCTGAGGGCACGTCAGCAATTACATATTCATATTCAAAATTAGACCCTGCACTAAGATCTTCAACTGGGGAAGGGAAATCAGTAACAATTATTTCTTTTTGTTCAGTATCTAAAATCACTACTTGTATTATAGATGGAACCTGTAACCTGATTGAAGATTGATTTTCAACCATCCCTGTAATTATTAAATTTGAGACAGATTCAATGATTTGTTCAGTTGGAACAGGAGGGGCAATATATAAACCACCAGAAGAAATTGAATCGATATTTCCCACATCTATATAAGGTAATTTATATAGTTTTTTAAATAATGGAAATTTATATATTTTCTCAACAAAAGTTATTTCAAAAAAACTTTTCGAAGGAGGCCAAATTTCTAATATTCTACCTCTGTTTAATAGCAAACCTAAAATTACTACTACAATTAAGGTTAAAAGAATAAATAGTTTAACTATTCTTCTTATTAGTCCTCCTTTCTTTTTTTTCTTTTTTGAGTCGTTTTCATCATCATCTTCGTCATCATCGTCATCGTCATCGTCATCGTCTTCATCTTCATCTTCGTCTTCGTCTTCTTCATCATCATCATGATCGTCATCATCATCATCTATAGATGAAGGTTTACCCCTCCCAGCACCAGAAGATTGATTAATTTCATCCAAGGATGGGACTTCAATATCATCGTCAATTTCATCAGAAGATCCCTCATCATCGGGAGGTCTTTCAGTCCAAGTATGCTTACATCGGACACACCTCAGCCTTCTGCCATTAGGGATTAATATATCCCTAAGGACTTCATACTTGGTATCACAGCTCGGACAGGTTACAATCATATATAGACACCATAGATATAATCACCGAATCCTTATAGTGGTTTGGGAAGTTTAAGACAAGCTTCGGCAAAAGAATGTCTTAACAGATATTAGACTAATTTATTAGGAAAAAGCATAAAATGTTAAAAAAAATATTTTTTTTTATAAAAAACTGCTTTAAGACAGTCTTTGTTACCTTTTTATACTTAAATTTAGGGAAAAACTACTAAATTGATTAAACTATCAAAAATTTATCTAAATTATGGCAATAATGCTGATATATTAAAAAATTTAGACCTTAAATTAACGTCTGGTTCTTTTCATTTTTTAACTGGTCCAAGTGGTTCCGGTAAATCTTCACTTTTGAAATTACTTTTCTTAGGGCACGTCCCTACATCAGGAAAATTAAGTATTTTTGGGAAAGACATATCAGAAATCTCAAAACCTGACCTACCCATATTAAGAAGAAAAATAGGAGTAGTTTTTCAGGACTTCAGATTATTAGATCATTTGACAGTGATTGAAAATGTAGCTTTACCTCTACAAATTGCAGGAGCACGCAATAGAGATATTAAGGATCATGTAAATGAACTAATCACGTGGGTTGGCCTGAATGATAAAATTGACGCATTTCCAAATACTTTGTCTGATGGCGAAAAACAAAGGATTGCTATTGCAAGAGCTGTAATTGGAAGACCAAGCTTACTACTTGCAGATGAGCCTACTGGTAGTATCGACTCTAACCAAGGTGATAAAATTATGCACCTTTTTGAAGAATTAAATAAAATTGGAACTACAGTCATTATTGCAACACATGATAATTCTTTGGTTAGCCAATTTGATTACCCCAAATTAAACCTAGTCAATGGAAAAATTAATCGGAATGAATAAAAAAAAACATTTTAAAGGTCGTATATCACGAATTTATTCCTTCAAAAGAAGACCTCCCTTTTTTTTATTCTCATTGGTGACTTGTATGATTTTTTTGATGAGTATTAGTTTCTACTCAGGAATTTATGTTGATTTTAAATTAGATATACTCGAACAAAAATTTGAGGATTCCTTAACTATACAAATTCCTGGAACTTATGGAAAGACAAAAAAATACCATACCAATCAATTAACGAAGGTAATAAATTTAATAAAACAAAACCCCAAAATTAAAAAATTCAATGTAATAACTGATCAAGAAGCTATTTCTCTTCTTGAGCCGTGGGTAGGTAAAAATTCACTTCCTAAAGATATAATTATTCCTACTATTATTGATCTTAGAGTGAATAAAATAAAGGATTTCAATATTATTCAAATAGAAAAAAAATTAAAAAAAATATCTCAAAATATAAAAATTTTTCATAATGTTAAATATATCCAACCCAACTTAAGAACTATAAAAACAATTAAAATAATTGTCCTCACTATTGTTTTAATAACTCTTCTTAGCTTAGTATTCATTATTATTACATCTGCAAAAACAAATATAAGTTTAAATTCTAATACTATTGAAATTCTTCACTTAATTGGTGCAAGAAAAAACTATATTGCTAAAGAATTTATAATCCAAAATCTAATTATGGGATTTTCTACTACTATAATTGGACTAATTATTGGATTTTTATGTATTATTTTTATAGGTTCTTTATATTTTGAAAATTTTTACATTGATTTAATAAAGGCAACAATTAATTTGAGATACCTGACCTTTGTTTTATTTTTACCAATTATTATCCCATTATTTTTCTGTCTGATTACTTACCTTACTATAGTCAATAATCTAAAAAAACTTCCATAATATGAAAAAATATATATTAACATCTATCTTATGCCTTTTATCATCAATTGCGATTTGGTCGGGAGGTTTTTTATATTTTATACATAGCTATAATCAAGAAAACCTACTGGTAGATAATCCAGTTGGTGGAATTGTCGTTTTTACCGGAAGCGCAGGAAGAATCAATGAGGGTATAAATTTACTTGAAAGTAATATAAGTAATCTTATGTTGGTAACAGGGGTAAATGAATCTAGTTTAATTAATACACAAAATTGGATAAGATCAAAAACTTCAAAGTATGAATGCTGTATTGAACTTGAAACAAATGCACAAAATACTGCGGATAATGCTAGAGAGACTATTAACTGGATAAATAAGCATAGTTTAAGTTCAGTCCGTCTAGTTACGTCCAGTTATCATATTTTGAGAAGCGAGCTTGAATTAAAAAAAATTGCTCCAAAGGATTTAATTATTGTAAAACACCCAGTACATGTTTCTAATGGAAAAACATCTTTTCTAGAATTAGTATCATATTTTATGCTTCTTTCAATAGAATATTCTAAATTTATTATTTCACTACTCTATCTAAGGTTTGGTGTTTAATGAAAAAAATTTTATTCATAATATTATTCTGGTCTTGGTCAATAGTTATCAATATTCTTTTTATTCCTTCATTAGTCTTGCCTAGAAAGGTAGTAGTTTTTGGACAAAAAACATGGGCAGTGGGGATAATGTATCTATTAAGAAAAATTTTAAATCTTACATATGCAATTGAAGGTAAAGAGTTGCTACCTGTTAAACCCTACATCATAGCGATAAAGCACCAATCAATGTGGGATACAATAATCTTACATTTGATCGATAAAGATCCTGCTATAGTTATGAAAAAAGAACTATTAAAAATACCCATATATGGATGGTATTGTAAGAAATCTAAAATGATTCCAATAGATAGAAGCGCTGGACTAAAATCTCTAAAGTTCATGCTTAAAGAGAGCAAAAAAGCTTTAAAGGAAAATAGGAACATAATTATTTTTCCCCAGGGAACAAGAGTTCCACCACGAGAAAAATCAGCCTATCTTCCAGGGACATATTTGCTATATAATAAGCTTAACATTACAGTCATACCTTGTGCATTAAATTCTGGACTATTCTGGCCTTCAAATAATTGGCCTGCCACAGGAGGTAATATAAAAATACGATTTTTAAATCCTATCCATCCAGGTCTTGATAAGGACCATTTTGGTAAAGAATTGAAAGAAAGTATAGAAAGAGAAAGTGACCTGTTAATTGATTAAAACGTAATTAGATTTTATTTATGAAGATTTTGATAAAAAAAAATTATATAAAATATATTGTTATATTTATAATTCTTTTTACTATTTTATATACAGTTTTGTGGTTTCTTATAGCGAATCAAGTTAAAAATAATATTTACCTTTCCAAAAATAGTTTATTTTATAAAAATGGATTTATTCATGACTCTATCTCAGTAAATGGTTATCCATTTAAATTCATCATATGTATGCCCCAACAAATCATAAAGATAGGTCATAAAACAAAAATTTCTTTTAAAGACATGATCATATCTTCTAATATTTTTAATTATAAAGTTATGAAAGTAATATCTAAGGAATTAAATATTTTTACATATATAAATGAGAATCCAATAACCTTTAAATCACAAAACTACCAATCTATAATACGTATTGATCATAAAAAAAATTTATATAAACAGAATCATAGTATTAATAATTCAAAAGTTTTAATAAAATCAAATAAAAAAGAAATTAATTTAAGTATTAAAAAAATAAATTTATTAACAGCAAAAGAAAACAATAACCTAGATTTAAGAATTTTATTTAATAGTATATCATCTTATAATTATAATGATATTAGTACCGACTCAATATATATAGACCTATCTTTAAATAATTTAAATTCATTTAGAGTATCGGAAGGTTATTTTGAAGTTTTGCGCGAAGATGCAAAAATTAATCTGAATAATTTTTATTTTAAAAATAAATTATTTAATTTTAGCGCAAATGGATTATTAAACATAGATAAGGAATTTAATTTAAATGGGAAATTGAATTTTACATCTTATGATCCTATGATATTTATTTATTACCTGTATGAAAATAAATTTATTAATATAACACAATATAAGGCCATAAAATTAATTTATAGTATTTCTAAAGATATTCACAGAAATAAAATTGATATGCCAATTTACCTTAAATCAAGTAAAATTTTTATTGGCCCAATCTTTATTTATGCAATGCCTCCAATTAATGAACTTTTATTTTAATTTTCTTTGATTTTATTTAGCTTCTCTTCTTCAAACTCACCCTGACCGGCAGAAAAAATTTTGTTTCTGATTTCTCTAGTATTTTTGAACTTTTTTTCTAAGAAATC
>PTLN01000050.1 GCA_002938125.1 Alphaproteobacteria bacterium MarineAlpha2_Bin1 | reverse complement strand
TTATAGTTATTTTTATCAGGTTTAATTAATCTTCCCTTTAGGTTAATATTTGGAAGATCGTTACCATTTTTCCTCCTAATACCCAAAGATTGCCAATAAACTAACAATTTTTTTTCATTTTTATTAATTAGGTTTTTATCAAAATTTTTAGGTAAAATTACTTCCCTTCCCCATGTCTTTGAGTTATTCCAACCTGATTTTTTAAGATAATTGCTTGCTGAAGCAAAAATATCCCTTTTATTCGTCCAGATATCTCGTTTTCCATCATTATCAAAATCTAATGCAAAATTTAAAAAACTTGATGGCATAAACTGAGGTTGCCCCATTGCGCCTGCCCAAGAACCATACATATTTTCGTAGGAAATATGACCTTGATCAATTATGATTAAGGCATTCAAAAGTTCTTTTCTAAAATATTCAGATCTTCTACCATCAAAAGCAAGTGTAGCCAGAGCATCTATTACTTTAAATCCTCCTGTTAATCTCCCAAAATCAGTCTCAATACCCCAAAGAGCTATAATAAATCTTGGTTGGACTCCTAATGATACAGAAACTTGATTTAAAACAATTTTATTTTCTTCAAGAAGTTTCTTGCCTTTGGATACTCTTTTATTAGATACAACTCTATTTAAATAATCTTCAAAACTTAATTTAAATTCTGGTTGATTTCTATCAAGCTCAATAACTCTTTTAATAGGTTGTATTTTAGAAAATATTGAATTAATTGTATTAGGTGAAATACCTTTATTTATGGCATCTGACTTTAAATCAATCAACCATTTTTCCCACTTTATTAGATTTATATTTATTTCTTTACTAAGAGCATTAGGTATATATATCGAAAATATTAAATTAAGAAAAACAATTACAAAGAAAAAAGATTTTTTAAACATCTGATATAAACCTATAATGCAGGTAAAATGTTATCGATTCTATTGAGCATTTTATAAAAAATTAAACCAATCCATTCGTATGTTACAATGTTTAAAGATCTTAAACCAGATAAAAAATTTTTATTTAACTTAAAAAAATTCATTTTTTTGTTGAATGAATAATCAACACTGTATGGAATAACGTTCCAACCTATTTTTCTAAATGTTCCAATTGCTCGGGGCATAGTTAATGCTGATGTAATTAAAACCCATTGCTGATCATAGTCAGGTTTAACTAAATCATAGGAATATTTTGCATTTTCATATGTATTTCTTGATTTATTTTCAAAAACTATTTTTTTGATATCCATATTTAATTTCTCAAATAAATTACGAGCAATATCTGATTCATTAATATCATTAAAAAATTTACCGCCACCTGAAAAAACTAATTTAGACTCTGGATACTTTTTTGATAGGATATAAAAATATATAAGCCTTTCAGAGGAACTATTCAGAGAAATTTGATTTCTGCTCAATGATGTTAAAACTTTTTCCGAACCTCCTAAAACTATTATCCCATAAGGTTTTACCGAAATTTTATTATCAAATCTATTTTCTAAAGGTATAGATAAAAATTTTCCTATAGGAAAAAGCCCACAAATTAAAAATAAAATAACTCCTGAGGATATAACTTTGATTCCAATTCTTTTGTATTTTAAGAAATTTAATATTATTCCTAAAATAATTAGATATATAATTATATTTACTGGTTGAAAAAGAGTCCAAAGTATTTTTGTTAAGATTATCATATCGTAAAAAAATAATTATTTTTTTAATATTAATATATTTCCAAAAATTAAAAACATCGAACCAATAATTGATAATACAGTCCATTGATAATTTTCAAATAAAAATGATAAAAATAATGCTACCAATGGTGCTGCAACCCACGCATATGCAGCTTTACGGGATCCAATTTTTTTTATTAATGATAAATATGCCCAAAAAGCTATAGTTGTACAAAAAATTACTAGATATAAAAGGGAATATATGAAATCTGCGGAAAACTCAAAACTTATACTATGACCTCTGATAATGCCGATAAGTGCAGAAATTATGCAACCATAACTCATTCCCCATGCACTAGTTTGTATAATTTCTCCACCATTTTTTTGATACCATTCTGATAAAGTATTACCAAAAGAAGCTATTATTGCCGCAAAAAAGGATAAAATAAAACCAAAAATAACTAAGGAGCTATTTTTAATATTAGATAATTCAGGTAAAAAAATAAAAATTATGCCTAATATTCCACATAAAGAACCAATAATTACAGGAATTTCAAATTTATTTTTAAGAAATACTTTAGATAAAATAACATTCATAATTAATATAGATGAAAAACCTACAGCTGTAAGTCCACTTTTAATTATATTAATTGAATAATATACAGCTATAAAATGCAAAGAAAATAATAAAACACCTAATAAAAAATAAACAACATGATCTTTTAATAAGAATGAAATTTTTTTTCGATAAAATATAGATATTAAAAAAAATATTAAACTTGTTAAGAAAAATCTATAGAAGACAGACCATTCAATTGATACAGCATTAATTTGATAAGTTGTAAAAAAAAATGCCGAACCCCAGGCTGTAATGGTAATTAAATATAAAAAAATAATAGTAATTGTCATAAAAATACCAATATACCAAACTAATTATTTTTGTCTCCTAAAGGGAGTTCAAAAAGATTATTATCAACCTTATCTAAATATTTTATAACATCATCACTTTCAATAACATCAGCATATTTTGCATTTAAGTCACAGAGATTAATTGCATGCGATGCTTCCGACCTGTCAAAACAGCAATCCTCAATTACACAAACTTTATAATTTGCTGAAAAACCATCTATTGCTGTTGCTCTTACACAACCTGAAGTTGTTGTGCCTAAAATTAGCAAGGTATCAGCGCCAAATAAATTCAGAAAAGATTGTAAGTTGGTCCCATAAAAACCACTAGGTTTTAGTTTTTTTATGATTATGTCTTGAGATTCAGGTTTAATATCATTAATTATATCATTAGGATCAAAATTATTATTTCTTTTAATTTTCCCAGAGGATGTTCTTTTATTCTTCCAAGCCCATGAACCTCTATCCCATTTATCATTTCTAACCTCACCTGTAGTGTAAATTATTGGGATATTTTTTTTCCTGCATTTACCAATTACATTAATTATTGTAGGTATACAATTCCAACCAATCTCCCCACATGAGTTTGGCCATTCTTCTATGGATTCAAGAATAGGTTTTGGTCGATCACCTAAAAAATTATAATTTATGTCAATTACTAATAATACTGGCCTTGTTCCGAAACCAGCTTTTATTCCATAACCTGATTTTTCAAATACTTCTTTATCTTGTTTTGTTAGAAAATTATCCCAAATTTTTTTCATATACTATAACTTTCTAATTTTTTGTTGTTTGATAAATTTATTTTATATATGTTTTATAAATGAAAAACTATATTAACAAAATAAATATAGAAAATTTTGAAAATTCTGGCTTTTGCGTTTTAGACAATTACTTTTCTGAAGATATATGTCATAAACTTATAAATCAAGCTAATTATTTAGTTAAATCTACAAACTTACAAACAAGATCATTATTTTTAGCTCATGAAGGTTCAGTAAATCAAGATGATTACTTTATGGAATCATCTGAAAAAATTCATATTTTTTTTGAAGAAGATGCTTTTAATTTAAATGGTGAATTAAATCAGGATATATTACTTTCTGTTAATAAAATAGGTCATGCTCTTCATGAGTTAGATCCAATATTTAGAGAGTTTTCTACAGGACAAAATTTACATAATATTGCAAATAAATTTGGAAAAATTAAAAATCCTATAGCAGTTCAAAGTATGTATATTTTTAAACAACCTAAAATTGGAGGAGAAGTAACTTTTCATCAAGACTCAACTTACATTCATACAAAACCCTCGAGTGTTTTAGGTTTCTGGTGGGCTCTAGAGGATACAAATAAAGAAAATGGTTGTCTATGGGTTTTACCTGGAGGTCATAAAAAATACCCACTTAAATCGAAATTTGTAAGAAACCCATCTGGCGGTATGGAATATGAAGTATATAACAAAGATCCATGGCCTAAAGAACAATTTATTCCATTAGAGGTTCCCAAAGGGACACTAGTACTTTTAGATGGACTTTTACCTCATGGCAGTAATCATAATTATTCAAAAATATCAAGACATGCATACTCGTTACATGTAATTGACAGGTTTCTCCCCTATTCTCGCCAAAATTGGCTTCAGAGAAGTCCAAAAATGCCATTTAAAGGGCTAATTTAATTTAAACTTTTGTTTTTTAACTCTTTAGAAATTTTTATTTATGAAGTATTTTTAATTTATAAATCATTACTAATAATGTTAAACATATATTTTAAAGGGGAGTTATAGAAAATGAGAATTTTTCTAACAGCTATTACAGCAGCTATCGGCTTTTTTACACTGATAAGTATTGCAAATAGTGCTGATCACAAGTTTGTTCCTGCACTTGTCTTTGATATGGGTGGTAAATTTGATAAATCATTCAATCAAGCAGCCTATGAAGGTGCAGAAAAATTTAAAAAAGATTCAGGTATAAATTATAAGGAGTTTGAAGTAACTGCTCCAACTCAGAGAGAACAAGCAATAAGAAATATGGCTAAAAGAGGTGCTAATGTTGTTATTGCAATGGGATTTGCTCAAGCAGCAGCAGTTGAAAAAGCTGCAAAGGAATTTCCTAACACTAAATTTGCAATTATTGATATGGTCGTAGATTTACCTAATGTTCGATCAGTTGTTTTTAGAGAACATGAAGGTTCTTTTTTAGTAGGTATGGCGGCTGCTATGGCATCCAAAACTGGTAAAGTTGGTTTTATTGGAGGTATGGATATTCCTCTAATAAGAAACTTTGCTGCTGGGTATGTTGAAGGAGCTAAATACGCAAACCCAAATATAGAAGTCTTTCAAAACATGACCGGAACAACACCTGCTGCTTGGAATAATCCTGGTAAAGGTGCTGAACTAGCAAAAAGTCAATTTGGTAGAGGTGCAGACGTTGTATATGCCGCAGCTGGTGGAACGGGAGTTGGTGTTTATCAAGCTGCTGTTGATGAAGGTAAACTAGCTATTGGTGTTGATTCAAATCAAAATTACTTACACCCAGGAACCATGCTTACTTCCATGTTAAAAAGAGTTGATGTTGCTGTCTATAATGCAATGAAAGATGCTAAAGAGGGTAATTGGTCTTCAGGAATTATTAGTTTAGGAGTCGCTGAAAATGGAGTTGGTTGGGCACTAGACCAATATAATAGAAAGTTGATTTCTTCAGAAATGGAAGAAAAAATTAATCAAGCAAGAAACGATATAATTTCTGGTAAGATTAAAGTTAAAGGATATCAATCAAACTAACTTTTTTTGAGAGTAAACAAGCTGTAGCAGGATGATGTATATAAATAATTATGATAAATACTGCTACAGCTAACTCAAAAAATATTATTCTTGATATTAAGAATATTGACAAATGGTTTGGTCATGTTCACGCAAATCAGTCAGTTTCTATACAAATTGAGAAATCTACTATTCATGGAATTATCGGAGAAAATGGAGCCGGTAAATCAACATTAATGAGCATAGTTTACGGATATTACCAAGCAGACAACGGGTCAATATACGTAAATGGTAAAGAAGCTTTTATAAGCTCACCAGTACAAGCATTAAATCATGGAATAGGTATGGTTCATCAACATTTTATGCTTGTTGAACCATTCACAGTTTTGGAAAATATAATTTTAGGTGCAGAAACGGGAACAATTCTTGAAAATAGTCTTCAAAGAGCTCGAACCGAATTAAAAAAACTTGAAGAAAATTATTCACTAAATGTTGATCCTGATGCAATTGTAGGTGAATTACCAGTTGGAATAAGGCAAAGGGTAGAAATTTTAAAAGCTTTGTATAGAGGGGCAGATATTTTTATATTAGATGAACCAACTGGAGTTTTAACACCTCAAGAAGTTGAACATTTATTTAAAATATTAAGATCACTAAAAAAACAGGGTAAAACTATAATTCTTATTACCCATAAGTTAAGAGAAATTATGGACCTAACTGATAACGTTACAGTCATGAGACAAGGTAAAGTTGTTACCAATAAAGCCACTAAAGAAACTAATAAAGAAGAACTAGCTGAATTAATGGTAGGAAGATCAGTTATTTTAAGTGTTAATAAAAAAGAAAAAAAAATAGGTAGAGAAATATTAAGTGTAAATAATTTAACAATATTAGATGAAAAAAATATAGAAAAGGTAAAAAATATATCATTCAATATACATGAAGGTGAAATAATAGGAATAGCGGGTGTAGCAGGCAATGGACAAACAGAATTATTGGAGGCTTTAACAGGAATAAGAAAAATAAATGATGGTACAATTAACTTTCTTAATAAAACTTTTGATAATTCAAGACCTATTAATGCGAAAGAAATACGAAAAGATGGTCTAGCTCACGTTCCAGAGGATAGGCAAAAGATGGGCCTTGTAACTGCTTTTTCTGCAAATGAAAGTGGGATACTAGGTTATCAAGATTTAAGTATTTATAAAGGTAAAATCTTTTTAAAAAAATACGCAATACTTAAAGATATGTATAATAAGTTTAAAAGATTTGATGTTAGACCCTCCAACCCTATTTTAAAAACCTCATCATTTAGTGGAGGAAATCAGCAAAAAATAGTTCTTGTAAGAGAAATGGACCAAGAACCTGAATTACTTGTTGTAGGGCAACCAACAAGAGGAGTCGATATTGGAGCAATAGAGTTTATTCATAAACAATTAGTTGAATTACGTAATAAAGGTAAAGCTATTTTACTAGTATCTGTTGAACTTGATGAAGTATTATCACTATCAGATAAAATTCTTGTTATGTTTGATGGAAAAATAGTAGGTAAAATTAATCAAAAAGATGCTGATGAAAAAACTCTTGGCTTACTGATGGCAGGAGCAAACTAATTGACGAGTTCTTTAAATAAAATACAGCAATCGAAGAATAATTCTCCTAAATGGATTACTCATATTGTCGTTCCAATATTTAATTTGTTGGTTGCACTATTGATTGCTGGCGTTGTTATTTATTTTAATGGTGATGACCCGTTTGATGCTTTATTATTATTAATTAAAGGATCTTTTGGTAATGATGAATTTATAGGTTTTACATTATATTATACAACTAATTTTATATTTACAGGATTAGCTGTTTCTATTGCATTTCACTGTGGGCTTTTCAACATTGGAGGAGAAGGACAAGCATATATTGGTGGATTAGGAGTCGGACTTGTCGCTATCTACTTAGGACACTTATCTCCTTTTTTTGTAATACCTCTTTGTATTATTGCAGCAATAATTTTTGGTGCTAGTTGGTCATTCGTACCTGCATATTTACAAGCAAAAAGAGGTAGTCATATAGTAATCACGACGATAATGTTTAATTTCTTAGCTGCAGCTTTGATGACGTATCTTATGGTGGAGATACTAATTGAACCAGGTCAACAAGCACCCCAATCTAGAGAATTTAATGAAAATTCCTGGTTACCTTTTATGCATGAAATTTTTGAATTTTTTGGCATCCAAATATCAGTATCCTCATTAAACTTCTCATTTATTATAGCAATAATAGTTAGTATTTTAATATGGTTTTTTATTTGGCGAACACACTGGGGATATGAAATAAGAACTACAGGAGCAAACCAAAAAGCAGCAATATATGCAGGTATATCACCATCTAAAAATATTATTTTAGCTATGATTATATCTGGAGCGTTAGCAGGAATGGTTGGAATAAATGAAATTGTTGGTGTACATCACAGATTAATTCTCGATTTTCCTGCAGGATTTGGTTTTGTTGGAATTGCAGTTGCGTTAATGGGCAGGAATCATCCTCTTGGTATTTTTTTTGCTGCTCTTCTTTTTGGGGCTCTTTATCAAGGTGGGGCTGAATTATCATTTGATATTCCGAATATTACAAGAGATACAATGGTATTTATTCAAGGACTTGTAATTCTTTTTTCAGGCGCTTTAGAGTTTGTATTTAAACCATATATTGAAAATATATATTTTTTTATAAAAAATAATTTAGTAAGAAATTAGATAAATATGCTTGAATACTTTACAATTTTTTCTCTTTTGATTGACTCCACGCTAAGAGTAGCAACCCCGTTAGTTTTTGCAGCATTAGCGGGACTGTTTGCAGAAAGATCAGGGGTTGTGGACATAGGGCTAGAAGGTAAATTGCTTGGTGCTGCTTTTGCAGCAGCAGCAGCAGCAGCTGTAACTGGATCAGCTTTTATTGGATTATTTGCAGGAATCTTATGCTCAGTGTTTCTATCACTTATTCATGGTTTTGCTTGTGTAACCCATAAAGGTGACCAAGTTGTATCTGGCATGGCTATAAATATATTTGTTGCGGGAATTGGACCTACTTTAGCACTAGCTTGGTTTAAGTTAGGGGGGCAAACCCCACAACTGTCAGGGGATGCACGTTTCAGTCCATTACATTTTCCTGGAGAAGAAATTATTGCGAATATACCTTACATTGGTTTAATTTACTCAGAAGTATTAAGCGGTCACAATATTTTTGTATATTTAGCATTCATACTTGTACCTATTGTTTCTTGGGTTGTTTACAAGACAAGATTTGGTCTTCAACTTAGAGCAGTAGGAGAAAATCCTGAAGCAGTAGACACAGCAGGAATTTCTGTTGGTATGATGAGATATAAAGCTTTGTTTATTACTGGACTACTATGTGGATTTGGAGGGGCGTATATTTCAATTGCACAAAACGCTGGATTTATTAGAAATATGTCAGCTGGTCAAGGTTTCCTTGCACTAGCAGCACTTATTTTTGGAAAATGGAAACCAGGCTTAACCTTATTTGCATGTCTTTTATTTGCATTTACAGATGCTCTTCAAGCAAGGCTTCAAGGTGTTAGTATTCCTGGTATAGGAGTCATTCCAGTACAGTTCATTCAAGCATTACCTTACGTTTTAACTGTTATACTTTTAGCAGGTTTTATTGGAAAAGCAGTTGCACCAAAAGCCAGTGGGATACCTTATATTAAGGAAAGATAAAAATATATATTATGTTTAAAGAAATGTTTAAAATGGCAAACTTAGCACACAAAAATGCTTATGTACCATACTCTGGCTTTAAAGTAGGTGTATGTATAAGATCAGATAATGATAAATTATTTTTTGGATCCAACGTAGAAAATGCTGCATATCCTCAAAGTCAATGCGCAGAAGCATCAGCAATTGGAAGTATGATTACTAGTGGTGAAAGAAAAATAAAGGAAGTACTAATAATTGGTGGAAATGAAGAATTATGCACACCCTGCGGGGGATGCAGACAAAGGTTATATGAGTTTTCATCTAATCATACAGTAATTTATCTATGTAATTCTAATGGGCTTTTAAAAACTCTAAAACTAATCGATCTTCTTCCATTTTCATTTGGACCAGGTAACTTATAAAATTATGTCAGATATAAATAAATCTAAAGAAATTATAATTAAATCAATTGATTATATTCCAAAAGTAGGAATCATTCTTGGTTCCGGACTATCCGATATAAGATCAATTATTAAAAATAAAAAAATTATAAATTACAATAATTTACCTGGTTTTCCTAAAACATCAGTTGAGGGACATAAAGGAGAGCTTATAATTGGAGAAATAAATAATACTCATGTTGTATGCCTTAATGGAAGATCACACTTATATGAGGGAAATAATGAAGGAATGATTACACCAATAAGAACATTAAAAGAAATTGGTATTGATAAATTAGTTTTAACAAATGCTGCAGGATCAATTAATGAAAAATTTTCTCCTGGCTCTTTGATGCTAATTAATGATCACATAAATTTTCAATTTACTAACCCATTAGTTGGAATTAATAATGATAATTATGGACCTAGGTTTCCAGATCTTACAAATGCTTATGACACTTTTTTAAAAGAAAAGATAAAATTAATTGCAAAAGAATTATCTATAAATTTACATGAAGGTACATATTTATCATGTTTAGGACCTAATTTTGAAACTCCTGCAGAAATTAAAGCATTTAAAATTTTAGGTGCTGATGCAGTTGGAATGTCAACTGTTCCAGAGGTTATATTAGCAAGACATTGTGGGATTAAGGTTATTGCCTTATCAATTATAACAAATTTAGCAGCTGGTATATCGTCTAAACCTATAACTCATGAAGAAACTCTTGCAAATGCAAAAATTGCGTCTAAAAATATATCATTATTAATTAATGAATTTGTTAAAAGAATAGCAAAATAAAATAATTTTGGCGGGAAAAATTGAAAAATATTACTAAAATAGATAATCACTTTTCAAGGATGAAAACAGAAAAGAATTATGGAATAGATTTCACATATAGTTTAATTGAAAATATAAAATCCAATAAAAGTGCAATAGAAAAAAGAACTACTTCAATGCAAGGTAGGAGAAGTATAAAAAAACAATGGCAAGCTGCATGGCTTCTTAAAGCAATAACATTACTTGACCTTACAACTCTCTCAGGTGATGATTCACCATCAAAAGTTGAAAGACTATGCTTTAAAGCAAAAAACCCATTGCGTCAGGATTTAGTTAGTCAATTTGGGTTTGAAAGAAATGAAATTAATGTTGCTGCGGTTTGTGTTTATCACTCACTTATTGGAAGTGCATGCAAAAAATTATTAAATACAAATATACCTGTGGCGGCAGTTTCAGCAGGTTTTCCTGCAGGTTTATCACCTTTAGAGACTAGATTAAAGGAGATATCATTATCTATACGTAATGGCGCTAAAGAAATTGATATTGTAATTGATAGAAGTAATATTTTTAAAGGTGACTGGAGAGCAATATATGAAGAAGTAAAAAGTTTTAAAGAAATATGTAGAAATATTAAGCTGAAAGCAATCATTGCAACTGGTGATATTTCAACATTTAAAAATATTTATCGGGCTAGTATGGTTTGTATGATGGCTGGTGCAGATTTTATTAAAACTTCTACTGGTAAAGAAGCTACTAATGCTACTTTGCCTGTAAGTTTAGTTATGGTAAGAGCAATTAGGGATTATTTTGATATTACAGGTTATAAAGTAGGTTTTAAAGCAGCAGGAGGAATTTCAACATCAAAAGACTCCTTATCATATATGATATTAATAAAAGAAGAATTAGGTAACGATTGGTTAAATCCTAATTTATTCAGAATCGGAGCTTCAAGTTTATTAAGTGATATTGAAAGGCAATTAGAGCATCATATTACTGGAAGATATTCATCATTTAATCGACATTCAATGTGTTAATTATGAAAATAAAACATATATTTGATAATTTAAATTATGGACCCGCTCATGAGGAAAATGGAGTTGCATTAGAATGGTTAAAAAATAAAAACTATACTATAGAATCATTCATTGATGGGAGTTTTCGTAAACCAAAATTAGGAAAATATTTTG
>PTLN01000005.1 GCA_002938125.1 Alphaproteobacteria bacterium MarineAlpha2_Bin1 | reverse complement strand
TAAGAATGTATTATTAAAAGAAAAAATCAAAATATATGTTAATGAAGCAATTTTGGATGTGATCAATATAAGTTTAAAAGAAAATTCATTAGATTTAAGTAAAAGCGAAAACTTTGAATTAATAGGAGATAATAACCTTAATATTAATGACTCAAAAATTGATTGGCAATCTGGAGGAATTGATAAATATCATAATGAACTTGAAAGAGAGATAAATAATAAGATTAATAATTTTATTACTAATTTGGAAAGAGAATTAAAAGGGGTTCCTGACAAAGAAGATAAAAATGATTCTAGCAGAAAAGATATTAAACGTGAGGAGACAGATTCAATACCAACAGAACAATCAGAAATTAAAGAAGAGAAGAAAAATGAAGATGATATCAAAACAGTTGGCGGATCTAAGTCTGTAAAATATGAATAGATAAATTTATTTGCTAATCCTTAAAGGAAAAAAAATGACTGATACTGAAAATAATAATGAAAATACAAACTCTACTGAAACAGATAAAAAAGATAATGATTCGGCTATAGAAAAAAATCTTAATTTAAGTGAATTAGAGGGTTCTGTAGCAAAAGAATCTATGGAAACCAAACAAGCAGAACCCAGTGATGACGATGAAGTTAGAATGGCTAGCGAGTTGGAACCTGTGTATGAAATTCCTGTGCAAGTCTCTGCCGTCCTGGGCAAGACACGTATGCAAGTTAGTGATCTTTTAAAACTGGGGCAAGGGGCTGTTGTAGAGTTAGATCGGAGGGTTGGAGAAGCTATTGATATCTATGTAAACAATAGACTTGTAGCTAGAGGAGAAGTTGTTGTAGTAGAAAATAAACTCGGTGTTACAATGACTGAAATTATCAAAACAGAAAAATCTTAATCAAATCATAAATCAAAAAAGATTTAAGGAGTATAAAATGCGTTTATTAATTATTGGATCTATGGATGGCCAAATTGGTGCAGCAAGTAAAATTGCGATTGATAGGGGTGCGAAAGTGTCACATACACCAGATATTTTGTCAGCTTTAACGCTTCTAAGGTCAGGTAAAGGTGCAGAACTCCTTATGATAGACGCTATTTTAGATATTGAAAATTTATGTAAATCCTTGGAAGAGGAGAGAATTAGTGCTCCAGTAGTTGCCTACGGAATAGGAACAAATACTGAAGCAGCAGTTAAGGCAATAAAAGCAGGAGCTAAAGAATATATCCCTTTACCACCGGAGTCGGACCTAATTGCTGCAGTACTAGAAGCTGTATGTGAAGAAAGCCATACACTAATTTATACAGACAGCTCAATGAAAAAAATGATACAACTTACTGATCAAATAGCACCCAGCGATGCGAGTATTTTAATTACAGGAGAGTCGGGAACAGGTAAAGAAGTATTAGCAAGATACATACATAGAAAAAGTAGTAGAAAAGATAAAGCTTTTATTTCTCTAAATTGTGCCGCAATACCAGAAAATTTACTTGAAAGTGAATTATTTGGTCATGAAAAAGGTTCTTTTACTGGAGCAATAACAAGAAGGATTGGTAAATTTGAAGAAGCTAATGGAGGAACACTTCTTCTTGATGAAATAAGTGAACTTCATCCAAGACTTCAAGCAAAACTTTTGAGGGCAATTCAAGAAAGAGAAATAGATCGTGTTGGAGGCAACAAACCAATAAAAATTGATATCAGGTTATTGGCAACTAGCAACAGAAATCTTGAGGAGGAAGTTAAGAAAGGGACTTTTAGAGAAGATCTTCTATTTAGATTAAATGTATTAAATTTAAAACTACCTTCACTCAGGGAAAGACCAGGTGATCTAAAAATTTTAGCTGAACACTTCATAGAAAAATATTCGAAAATAAATAATCTTAAGACTAAACCTTTAACACTAGAGGCACTGGAAGGAATGAAAAGTTATAAATGGCCAGGAAATGTTAGGGAATTAGAAAATACAATGCATAGAGCTGTATTACTCGGAAAAAAGGAAGAAATTGGAACAGAGTCGGTTATCCAACAAGATGGAAGCCCCCTTGGTTTAAATACCACAATAAATAATGTGCATTCTACAAAGATGTCTGAAATAAATTTAAAAGAAGAGCAAGAAGGAAATAATCTAGTTGGCAGAACAGTGGCACAAGTTGAAAAAGATTTAATTTTAGATACTTTGAACCATTGTCTAGGAAATAGAACTCATGCCGCCAAGATTCTAGGAATTTCTATTAGAACATTAAGAAATAAACTTAAGCAATATAATGATGATGGCCTAGAGGTTGAAACTTCAAATAGTTCCTTTCGTGCTGCATAGATAAGTATCTATTTAATGACAGATAATACAGAAAATAATATTATTGAGTCTGACAAAAGTTCTGAGGAAGATGTCGCTCCTGATTTAAGATCTGAACCAACTGGAGCATTTCTTTCATTTGGAGACTTATTTAGCAGATTCGGATCACCTATAATGAGAGGTGATTTAGCCCTAGCTTTTGGTGTAGTTTTAATACTGGTAGTTCTTATACTTCCTCTACCTAGATGGCTTTTGGATATATCACTTGCAGTATCTATGACCTTTTCTGTATTAATACTCATGAATGTATTGTTTATTAAAAAAGCATTAGAATTCAATATTTTTCCAACAATTTTACTTATTGCAACAATGCTTAGGCTTTCTTTGAACCTAGCATCAACAAGACTAATCTTGGCTAATGGCCATGAAGGAACAAATGCTGCTGGTGACGTAATTGAAGCATTTGGTGGTTTTATAATGGGAAATAATATTGTTATAGGTTTAATTGTTTTTGCAATCTTAGTAATCGTAAATTTTGTTGTCATTACCAGAGGTTCAGGAAGAATAGCAGAAGTTGCAGCTAGATTCATTCTAGACGCAATGCCTGGCAAACAAATGGCAATTGATGCTGATCTTTCAAGTGGATTAATTGATGAAAATCAAGCTAGAGAGAGAAGAAAAAGTTTAGAGGATGAAGCTAGTTTCTTTGGTGCTATGGACGGAGCCTCAAAATTTGTTAGAGGAGATGCTATAGCTGGTTTATTAATTACTTTCATAAATCTCATTGGTGGTATTATCATTGGAATTGGGCAGAGGGATATGGCTTTTGGTGAAGCTGTTAATACATTTTCTGTGCTAACTGTAGGTGATGGGTTAGTAAGTCAAATACCAGCATTAATAGTATCAACTGCTGCAGGTATGTTGGTTTCAAAATCAGGACTAAAAGGATCAACAGATAAAGCTATATTTGGTCAACTAAGTTACTATCCACATGCACTAGCAATGGCATCATTTTTGATGGGTGCACTAGCCCTGCTACCAGGCGTACCAATGATTCCTTTCTTTTTACTATCTGCTGGAACAGGTTACTTAGCATGGATGGTATATAGGAAAAAAGGACGACAAAAAATAGAACAAGAAAAAATCCAACAGACCACTCAAGATTCTAATGAGATTGAAGAACCAATAAGCTCCACATTAGCGTTAGATGAATTAAGATTAGAACTGGGTTATGGTTTATTACCTCTAATTAATGATACTCAAGGCTATCGACTTACTGATCAAATAAAAGCATTGAGAAGACAAATTGCTTCCGAAATGGGTTTCGTAATGCCATCTGTAAGAATTTTGGATAATATGCAATTATCGGCTAACAATTATTTAGTTAGAATAAAAGAAATTGAAATTGGTTCCGGAGATCTTAGACCTAACAAAATACTTGTAATGGACCCTAGAGGTGAAAAAATTACATTAAGTGGCGAGGAAACTAAAGAACCAACATTTGGCTTGCCTGCTATGTGGGTGGATGAGACACTTCGAGAAGAGGCTTCTTTTAGAGGATATACAGTCGTTGACCCCTCAACTGTAATAACAACACACTTAACTGAAATCATAAAAGATAATATGAATGAGTTATTATCATATAGCGGAACTCAAAAACTTATTGATGAACTATCAAAAGAGCAGAAGAAGTTAATTGATGACATAATACCAGACCAAATAAGCTTATCTGGATTACAGAGAATTCTCCAGAATTTACTGATTGAGAGAATTTCTATAAGAGATCTTCCAACAATTTTAGAGGGGGTAGCAGAAGCGGTTGCTTATACAAAAAATATAACTCTAATTACAGAACATGTTAGAGCAAGACTTTCTAGACAAATTAGCGCATCAAATACAAATGAAGCAGGTTATATACCCCTTATAACTTTATCTCCTGAATGGGAACAAAATTTTTCAGAATCTCTTGTAAACGAAGGAGAAGAAAGACAACTATCAATGGCACCTTCCAAATTGCAAGAATTTATTACAACAGTAAAATCTAATTTTGAAAGAGTTTCTGAAGAAGGTGAAATACCAGTTCTTCTTACGAGCCCATCTATAAGACCTTTTGTTAGATCTATTGTAGAGCGTTTTAGGCCTTCAACAATTGTGTTATCCCAAAATGAAATTCATCCAAAAGCAAAATTAAAAACCCTTGACCAAATATAGATAAATGAAAATAACAAAATTTTTTGCAGATAGTATTCCTGAAGCTATATCAGAAGCAAGAGCAATATTAGGTGACAATGCTATCATTGTGTCAAGTTTTGATTCTAAAAGAAAAAGAGGAGCATATGTAACAGCAGCAATAGAGCAAGATAATTCAGTTCAATATTTAAATGATCTTATTGAAATAGAAAAAAGTAAATCTGAATCACCGTGTTATTTTACAAATTGTTTAAGATTCCACGGATTAGAAGAAAATAAAATTAATGCTCTAAATAAAAGTGCCGAAGGTTTTAACGAAAAAGAAGAAGTATTAAATCTTGCAGGATCAATTGATGCTAATTTTAAATTTGAAAAAATTAAACCAAAACCTGGAGTTCCATTTTTTATATTAGGACCTCCGGGAAGCGGGAAAACAACTTTAACTGCAAGGATAGCAGCAGAATTTGTTTTTTCAGGTAAAAAAGTTACAACTATAACAACAGATACAATAAAAGCGGGCGCATGCCAACAATTAAATTCATTGTCAAAAATTCTTAATATTAACCTAAATATTGCTCAAACTCCTAATGAACTTCTAGGTATAATTAATCAATGTAAGGATTCAATAATACTTATTGATACACCTGCTATAAATTATCTATCTGAGAACGAAATAAACGAATTTATGGAATTTAAAGCAGATTTTTACTCAGAGACTTTATTAGTTTTGTCGGCATTAAGTAACCCTTTAGAAACAAGCGATATCTCAAAAACTTTCTTAGATATTGGCACATCGAAGTTACATGTTACACACACAGATTGTTCAAAAAGATTAGGAGTTATTTTATCACCCCCTATTGGAAAGAATATGTCCATATGTGAAATAAGTAATAATCCTTTTATTACAGATAGTATTAAATCTTTAAATCCTGTTTCACTTGCGAGAATCTTATTAGAAAGCTCTAAATCAACCACACTCTAAATTATATAGGAAATATTAATGAATAATATTAATTTAAATATTCTTAAAAAAAATAACAAAGCTGGACTTAATATTATAACGATAGCATCAGGAAAAGGTGGTGTAGGAAAAACCTGGCTAGCATCAACAATGGCAGATTGTTTAGGAAAAAAAAATAAAAAGGTTCTTCTATTTGATGGCGATCTAGGTCTTGCAAATATTGATGTCCAATTAGGTATAAATCCAGAAAGAGATATCTCAGGATTAATTTTAAATAAATATACATTCGATGAAGCAGTATATAAAGTTAGAGAGGCAAATTTTGAACTCTTAGCTGGTATATCCGGTTCAGGTGTATTGTCATCATTAAATATTTCAACTTTGAGACGTTTAAAAAATGAATTAATTGAAAACTCAAAAAAATATGATTATGTAATTTTAGATCTTGCTGCCGGTATAGATAGCCCAGTTAGATCTTTAACTATTGAAAATGGAGAGGTATACGTTATAACAACTTCAGATCCGACTTCCCTTACAGACGCATATGCATTTATAAAGTTAATAAAAATTAAATATCCAAAAATAAAAATTAATATTGTTATCAATATGGTTTCTTCAAAAAATGAAGGTTTAGAGACATATCAAATATTATCAAAGTCATGCTCAAATTTTCTAAATTTAAAAATTAAACTTGCCGGTATAATCAGATATGATAGAAATGTAAATGAATCAATAAAAAATCAAAAACTTTTTTTATACAGATACCCAATATCCACAGCAGCTAAAGATATTCATGATATTTGTGAGAAGATTATTAAGCATGAGTAATAACATAATAAACCCAACTCTAATTAGATACTCAGATAGAGTCATTTCAATATCAAATAGTGAATATAATAATTCTAAAAAGAATGCAGGAAATTATCTTTATAATCAAAAAAAAATGATTGATATCTCACCTTCTTTATTAGGGTATAAACTAGGAGAGAAGTATACAGGTATTGTACAAAAAAGAATATCAAGAAAAAAATTCTTAATAAAAGTAAATAATGAAATATTTAAATTAAGTAACAACTTACACTTAGATACCGGATCTAGTATATATTTTGAAATTACGTTAATAACTGAGAGATTTATAAATGCAGATGTTTTGAGTATTAATAGAAAAAATAATTTTCCAACTAAAAATATTAAACTAGAATTTTTTGAGGAAAAGTTTGATTTTAAATTTAATCATAATTCTGATAAATTAAGTAATAGTTCAACATTTTTACTAGACTTTCTAAACCTAATTTTAATACATGAAAAGAGTGTATTTAACTCTCATATTATGAATAAATTACCTTCCTTTGACACAAAAGACTCCAAGAAAATTATTGATTTACTTACAAATATTTTTAATTCAAAAATACAAAACTGGCTTGGTTCAGAAGTAGTAGAATCATTAATAAAAAATAAGAGGATTAATTTTCAGGATGAAATAAACAAATTTAATAAATTAGAGAAAAATAGCAACTGGTTATCTATGATATTACCGTTTATTGAAAATTCAAATATAAATATTCTTTATTTTAACTTTTTCCTTACTGACGAAAAAGTCAAAAGATTAAGGTTTAAAATTCATTTTGAATTATCTAAGTATAAAGAAATAATTATTGAAGGGTTAATTGGATTTAAAAGAATAAATATTAAAATTCTCAGCTCAGATAAATTTGATATAGAATTAGAAAGTAAGATAAAAAACTCTTTTTATAAAACATTAAAAATCTACCATTATTATGGAACAATAAATTTTCAAAAGATAATCAATATCTCAAACTCTATCAAAGTTTACAAACCCGATAAACACGTTTTAAACTATAAAATGGATATTTAAATTACTAGTTAGTATTATTTCTCAAAAACATATCAATAGATATATCGTCTAATATTCCCTGCTCAAATCTTGATGCTTCAATTTTTTCTTTCTTCTCAGCATTATCCTTAGTTATTTCAAATTTTCTTAATTCTAAATATGATTCATTTACTAACTCTCTAGCTTTCGAAATAATTGATTGAATTTTTGAAAGTTTTTGAATTAGATCTTTTCTTTGAAAACTAATTGACCTTGCAAAATTATCATAATAAAAAATTGATTCCACATTTTGTCTGCTAAAATTTTGCTCTCTAATTAAACTATTATCTAATACAATTATTTGATTCTCTATAGAGGATTCTTCCGCAAGCAATAAAGCTAAGTCCCTTCTTTTTTCTTCAAGGATAGATTTATTTAGTTCAATTATTAAATCAATATTTTTCAACTTTAAAACCTAAAATTAATTAATAAGAATTAAGAATTTTTTCTAGCTCATTAAAATCTTTTTCAAAATCAGCTCTTTCATCAATATTTTGATATAAAAATTTCTCAATTAACGGATAAATTTCTATTGCTTCATCAAGATCTTTATCAGAACCTTGCTTATATGCACCTAAACGAATCATTTCTGACATTTTTTCGAAAAGAGATACAATTGTTTTAGCTTTAGAAATAAGTTGATTTTCTTTTTCATTATTACAGTTTGGCATTGACCTTGAAACGCTTTTTAGAATATTAATTGCTGGATACCTCCCCCTTTCCATTATCTCTCTTTCAAGCACTATATGACCATCGACTATTGCTCTAACAGCATCAGATATTGGTTCATTGTGATCATCACCTTCAACTAGTACCGTAAATAACCCAGTAATATTTCCAGTATTTTTGCCCGGCCCTGCTCTTTCTAAAAGTTTTGGTAACTCTGCAAATACAGTTGGCGTATACCCCTTAGAGGCCGGTGGCTCACCGCCTGATAAACCTATTTCACGCTGTGCTTGTGCAAATCTTGTAATACTATCTATTAGGCATAAAACATTTTTTTCTTTATCTCTAAAATATTCTGATAATGTAAGAGTTAAATATGCTGCTTGTCTTCTTAATAATGCTGACTCATCAGATGTTGCAACAATAATTATACTTTTTGCTAAACCTTCTGGTCCTAGATGATCTTCGATGAAATCTTTAACTTCCCTACCCCTCTCTCCTACTAATCCAATAATATTTACATCAGACTTTGTATATTTTGACATCATTGATAGTAGAACTGATTTACCAATACCTGATCCAGAAAAAATTCCCATTCTTTGACCACTACAACACGTAACAAATGTATTAATTGATTTCACTCCCAAATCAATTTTTTTTCCCAGACGGTTTCTCTCACTTGCAAGAGGTGGACTTGATCTGAGTTTATATGGTATCGAACCGTTGAGTAATGGACCTTTTCCATCAATAGGATCTCCCATGGGATTTAGTACTCTTCCTAACCAGCTCTCATCGGGATTTATCACAGACTCATTTTCTTGAATTATAACTCGACAGCCTAAACCTACACCATCTAGATCATTAAATGACATTACTAAGGTTAAGTTTTCTCTAAAGCCAATGACTTCTCCAGGACAAGATCCTCCTCCTCTGGTCTCAATATTACATCTAGACCCAATTGAAACTACCTGATCTATCCCAGTCACAGAAATAAGCAGACCCTGAATTGAAGATACTTTTCCGTAAAAATTATAGTTTCTAATTTTTGATAATTCCTGAGATAAAATGTTCATAAATCATAGACTTCTAAATAATTTTATAGTTAATTTAAGATTAATAATTTACACACTCTTTGTTAAATTTTGGTTAAAATTCTATTTATCTCAGTAATTTAGTGAATATTTGTATAAAAAATCCTAAAAATATGGTTAATATTATAAAAATTATTAACTTATTATTAACCTTAATCGTTCATCTTGTATTAACTTTATAACGAACAGGAGCCTTGAAATGCGTGTATTGCTTGTAGAAGACGACCAGATGATGGCAAAAAGCATCGAAAGTATGCTTGATTCTGAGGGTTTTAATGTATTCACTACAGAATTTGGTGAAGAAGGAATTGATTTAGGTAAACTTTATGAATATGACGTAATTGTCTTAGACCTTAATCTACCAGATATTTCTGGTTTTGATGTTTTAAGAAAATTAAGAAGTTCTAAAATATCTACACCAGTTTTAATTTTATCTGGTTTATCTGAAACTGATGATAAAATTAGAGGATTTGGTGTTGGAGCTGATGATTATCTCACGAAACCGTTTAACAAAGAAGAACTTACTGCAAGATTAAATGCAATTGTTAGAAGATCAAGAGGGCATTCAAGATCTGTTATTCAAACGGGAAGGTTAGTAGTTGATCTTGACTCAAAATGCGCAACAATTGATAACAAACAGGTAAATTTAACAAGTAAGGAATATGCTATTTTAGAAGTTCTTTCACTTCGTAAAGGCACTACACTAACAAAAGAAATGTTTCTTAACCATTTATATGGTGGTATGGATGAACCTGAAATCAAAATAATAGACGTCTTTGTCTGTAAATTAAGAAAAAAATTGGCTGCTATTTCTGGTGGTAATGAGTTTGTAGAGACAGTATGGGGACGTGGATATGTTCTAAGGGATCAAAAAGATGAATCTCTAGAACAAGCACCTGCTGCATAATTTTAGAGGTCTGTTAATCAGGCCTCTAAAATAAATATTACCTTTTATTTGCCTTATAAATAATACTATTATTTTTTGAAGTTTTTTTAACTTCGAATTCTAATTTATTTTTTAAAAAACATGAAAACATAAAAGGTAGAAATTTTGTGTCATTTACTTCATATATTGATTTAGAGTTAATTAAATTAAATATTTTTTCATCATCAATAATTTTTTTACTAATAAACTCTATTTCAAAATCATTTTCACTCTTGTGATTTACCTTGATATCACCTCCATATGGTATAATTATCTTAGAACCATAAAAAAAACTCATAACTAATTTAATAAATATAGCATTAGCTTCAATTGGAAGATTTTTTCTAACCCATAATAATTTGATACCTTTTAAACCTAAATATTGATCAGATATTATGAATATATCATTTAATTTTAAAGTTTTCTGTGTATTACCAAATAAAATCCTAAGAAATTTAAGTTGAATGACTGATTGTTTTGTTGCCTTTGAAATAAAATTAAATTCTTCTGGATTAATATCCCTTAATTCTTCTGGGTTAATAAGTTCTAATGTGTTATCAATTACACTTAAAGGACCAGCCAGGTCATGACAAACCTGGCTACAGAGCAATGAAGAAAATTTTAAGTGATCCATTATAACATATTTCAGTAAGTAAAGATTATAAAATGATATACCCAGGAACTTACGTTATCAACAAAAAAAATACTGAATGGGGTATTGGTCAAGTCCAAACTATAGTCAAAAATAAAGTTACTGTTAATTTTGAAAATGCTGGGAAATTAGTAATTAATACTGAAGTTGTAAAACTTGATATAATCAACTTAAATGAAAAAACTTAATTTTAAATATAAGAATTCAATTTCTCAAGATCCTGATAAGTATTAACATTGAAAAATGAAGGAGGATTTGTTTTTTTTAATTCTTTAATTATACAAGATCTTTCCTTAAAAAAGGTTTCTACTTTATAGTTATTATTATTTAAATAATCTCTAAGAGAATCCCTCAAAGATACATCCCATAAAGAAAATAGAGGCTGAACCATGCCCTCGCAGCTCACGCAAAATAATTTCTTATAAATATTTAATTTTTTCATATTAATCAAAATATCTACAATATCATCGGGGAAGAATGGAACATCTGCAGCAAAATATACTACGTTTTTCACAGACCTGTGATTTTGAACTACCCACTCTAATGATGATAATATCCCACCTAATGGACCCACCGAGTTAAATTGCATGTCAGGTACAATTGGAATTTTAAAATCAAAATCATTTGATGCATGATGGTTTGTGCTTAGAATAAGTTTATCAACCTGTTTACTGGCCTTCCTTATTGCTCGATGGATTAATGTTTCACCATCTATTTTTGCAAAAATTTTGTCCCCACCCTCAAATCTAGAGGACTTACCACCAGCTAGGATTACACCAATTATTTCATTCATTACATATAAGTAAAATTAGAGATTATTGAATATACTATATAATTCCTGTTCTAGAATTTGATTAAGGTTAAAATATATACCATAATGATGTAATTTACATTAATATAAAAATTATGATAGATCAATTCGGAAGAAAAATAACGTATTTAAGATTATCAGTGACTGATAGGTGTAACTTCAGGTGCACATATTGTATGTCAGAAGACGTTAGCTTTTTGCCAAAGAAAGATCTTTTAACTCTGGAAGAGTTAGAAATAATATGTTCAGTTTTTATTAATAAAGGCATTAAGAAAATAAGAATTTCAGGTGGTGAGCCTTTGGTAAGAAAAAATATTATTCAACTATTTGAGAGACTAGGAAAAAAATTAAATAATTCTAATTTAGATGAGTTAACATTAACTACAAACGGAAGTCAGTTAAAAAAATATTCAAGTTATTTGTACGACGCTGGTGTCCGCAGAGTAAATATTTCATTAGATACTTTAGATGAAAAAAAATTTCATTTAATTACCAAAAAGAATAATATTCTCTCAGTCTTTGAGGGTATAAAAGCAGCGCAAAATTCTAAGTTAAAAATCAAGATTAACACTGTTGTCTTAAAAGGTATTAATGATGATGAGATTGATGATTTAATATTATGGTGTGGCGAAAATAAATTTGACTTGACTTTAATTGAAACCATGCCCCTAGGTGATACAGATATCCTCAGGTCAACAAATTACCTTTCTTTATCAAAAGTTAAAAAAGAATTGATGAAAAGATGGACACTAGAGGATATAAATTTCAGCTCAGGGGGGCCTGCTAAATACTCCATTATTAAAGAAGCAAATATTAAATTAGGAATGATAACTCCAATGTCTAATAACTTCTGCTCTGGTTGCAATAGAATTAGAGTTACCTGCACTGGTAAAATATATATGTGTCTTGGTCAAAACAACTCAATTGATCTAAAGAAAGCTCTAAGATCAAAACAAAGTTACCGCTCTTTAGAAAATTTAATTGATCAATCTATTATTGAAAAACCAAAAAAACACAATTTCACAACAGCAGAGTTTTCAGGATCATCAATTATTGAAAGAACTATGAATATCACTGGAGGATAATTTATGTCTTTATATAATTTAAATTTGTAAAATGAGTAAAAAACAAGAGCTAAATATTTGTTTTCTTGCTAGTGACTCTACTGACTCAAAAAATGCTGCAAAAAAATTAAAAAAAATATATTCTGGCGTTCCACCGTTAGATGCTGATGTAATAGTTGCTCTAGGAGGTGATGGCTTTGCGCTATCAACCCTACATAAATTTATGGATAAAGATATACCTATCTTTGGCATGAATTGTGGAACAATAGGTTTCTTAATGAATGATTACAATGAAGATAATTTAATTGAAAGGCTCCAAAAGGCTAAAGAAGTATCATTACAACCTTTAAAAATGTTGGCAACAAAAAATGGAAAAAAAAGAACCGCTATAGCAATTAATGAGATTTCGCTTTTACGTGAAACAAGGCAGGCTGCGAAGATAAAAATTTCTGTTGACGGTGTAAATAGAATTGAAGAACTAATATGCGACGGAGTGCTTTTGTCAACTCCTGCCGGAAGCACTGCATATAACCTTTCAGCCCACGGACCTATAATTCCTCTTGAATCCGATGTGAATGCACTAACTCCAATAAGTGCATTCAGACCAAGAAGATGGAAGGGAGCACTCTTACCAAAAAAATCGAAAGTTCGATTTGATGTTTTAGAGTCAAAGAAACGACCAGTAAGTGCAGTTGCTGATCATACAGAAATTCGAGACGTTACTTCGGTAGAAATTGAGATAGCAAAAAACAAGAAAATAAGAATATTATTTGATGCTGAACATAATTTGGCCGAAAGAATTATCAATGAACAGTTTATACCCTAGTTCGTAATTTCTTTTTTTAATCTAATGAAATTTAATATATCATTTAAAAAACTGATCTCATCTATTATTCTGGGAGTTATAGGAGGAATTTTATTCAATTACCTTAATTTTCCATTAGCATGGATGATGGGTCCAATGATTTTTGTAACCATTGGAGCACTTTCAGGTCTTCCTGTTGAAATGCCAAACAAACTTAGATCTTTGTTTATAAGTATACTTGGTGTAATGTTAGGAAGTGCGTTTACCCCAGAACTTCTAGGACAAGCAAGCCAATTCGGAGTGGCTTTTATTATTCAAATTTTATATATGTTTCTCGCAGGATTAACAGCGTATATTATTTTTAGAATTCTTGGGAAATATGACAGAGTGACTTCTTATTTCTCTTGCACTCCAGGAGGATTATCAGAAATGACACTCTCAGGAGAGCACTACGGAGGTGATACAAGAGTTATTTCAATTAATCATTCTGTCAGAATACTTATAATTGTAACTATAATTCCATTTTATTTTAAGTTTTTTGAGGGTATACAAGTCATAAACGATTCTGAGTCACATTCGGAATTATGGAAGTTTCTTGATATTTTGCTTTTATCTAGTTGTGTTCTTATTGGCTACCCATTAGCAAATAAATTAAAATTACCTGCAGCTCCATTAATTGGCCCCATGATTATTTCGGCGTTAATTCATTCACTAGGTTTTACAGAGGCGAATGTTCCAGACCTTTTAATTTCAATTTCACAATTAATTGTTGGAACAGCGCTTGGATGTAGATTTACTGAAAAAATATCACTTGAAGAGATGATAAAAATTATATTTATAGCAATAATATCAGCAATTTCTATGATATCAGTTGCAGTCTTATTAACATACATTTCAATTAATTTTATACCGGTTAATACTACAACTTTGTTCCTGTCAATAGCACCAGGTGGACTTGCAGAGATGAGCCTTATTGCTCTTGCTTTAGGATCAGGAACAGCATTTGTAACTGTAATGCACTTTTTTAGAGTATGTATTGTAATGCTATTTGGTGCAATAATTTACAAAATAACCCTAAATAAGTTTAATACATAATATAATTAAAGAAAATGTAGTTTTTTTAAATTTAGGCTTTCGAAAAAAATTATACTGTTTATTTTATCGAAATATAAGGTATCATTAAAATAGTACTAATTTGAAAATTATTTATTTCGGAGATATTAAATGGGTCAATTTGGTGTAGGGCAAGCCATTAGAAGAAAAGAAGACATAAGGTTACTTGAGGGAAAAGGGAGATATCTTGATGATATACATTTTGAGAAACAAGCCTATGGAGCTGTTCTAAGATCACCTCACGCATACGCAAAAATAAAGTCTATAAATATTGAAAATGCTATAAATTTAGATGGAGTTTTGGATATTGTCACAGCAAAAGACTTAAAAGCTGACAATATTTCCGGAATTCCGTGTCTTGCAAAAGTTGACTCCCGCGATGGACAGGATATGGCTAATCCCCTCAGACCAATTTTAGCTGACGAATATGTGAGATATGTTGGGGATTATATTGCTTTTGTTATAGCAGAAACTAAAGAAAAAGCTAAAGCTGCTATAGAAAATATTGAAGTTGATTTCGATATTCTTGACTCAATTACCAATCCTGTTGAGGCATCCAAAAACGAAAGTCCGAAGGTTTGGAGCAATCTAGATAGTAACCGGGTCTTTGATTGGGAAAATGGCAGTAGAGAAAAGGTAGATGAAATTTTTAATAATACCGAACTTAAGTCTGAAGTTCACCTAATTAATAATAGAGTTGTAGTCAACTCAATGGAACCAAGAGGAGCAATAGGACAATTTGATAAAGATAAAAATAAATTTACTCTTTACACTCCCAGTCAAAATGTTCATCTAATGAAAACAATAGTTTCTGGATCATTAGGAATTGAAGCAGATAATTTAAGAGTAGTTTCCCCTGATATGGGAGGTGGATTCGGAATGAAGGTCTTCATCTATCCTGAACAAATTTTAGTTCCATATGCATCAAAAAGAGTAAATAGAACAGTCAAATGGACAAGTGATAGAAGTGAGGCTTTTATAAGCGATACACAAGGTAGAGACCACATAACTAAAGCAGAAATAGCTTTAGATAAAAGCGGTAAATTTAAAGCAATAAGAGTAAAAACCATTTCAAATATGGGAGCTTACTTATCAAATTTTGCTCCAATGATAGCTACTCAAGCAGGAACAGTAATGTTAACTGGACTTTATGACATACCCGAAGCTTATGTAAACGTTTTAGGAGTCTTTACTAATACAGTTCCTATAGATGCCTACAGAGGTGCAGGAAGACCTGAGGCATCGCATATAATAGAGAGGCTGGTTGATGTAGCTGCAAGTGAACATGGTTTCGCTAAAGATCAAATAAGACGTATTAATTTAATACCTAACGAAAAAGTCCCGTATAAAACTCCCCTTGGACCAGAGTACGACTCAGGAAATTTTATAAAAAATTTAGAAGATGCGTTAACCTTATCTAAATGGTCAAATTTTGATGAAAGAAAAAAAGAAGCAAGGAAAAGAGGGAAATTTAGGGGCATTGGAATTGGTTGTTACGTAGAAGCAGCCGCAGGTGGACCTAATGAGGATGTTGAAATTATCTTTGAAAATGATGGCTCTGTATCTGTTCTTATAGGAACAATAGCTATTGGACAAGGTATAGTCACCTCTTATTCTCAAGTTTTAGAAGAATTACTAGGTATAGATTTTGAAAAAATAAATATAATTATGGGAGATACTGACAAAGTAGCTACGGGAGGAGGAACAGGAGGTTCAAAATCACTTATGCTTGGCGCGTCTGCAATGAAACATGCTTCTATAGAAATTATTAATAAAGGAAAAAAAATTGCTGCACATCTTTTAGAAACATCAGAGACAGATATTGATTTTTCAGATGGATACTTCACGATTAAAGGAACTGATAAAAAAATAAATATAACTGATGTAGCAAAAACAAAGCAATCAGACCTTCCAGAAAATATTGATGCATCTCTAAATACCAAAGCAAATTCTGATGTAAGTAATGGGACATACCCTAACGGCTGCCATATATGTGAACTTGAAATTGATGGAGATACTGGCCACGTAAAACTTCTTGATTATACTGTTATTGATGACCTTGGCAAAGTCATTAATCCTCTTATAGTCGAAGGACAAGTTCATGGAGGAATTGTTCAGGGGTTAGGTCAAGTTTTAATGGAGCACTGTATTTATGATCACTCCAATGGGCAATTGATTACTGGTTCATTTATGGATTACGCAATGCCAAGAGCAGATAATGTTCCACCGAATATTTCACTAGGTTTCAATGAGGTGCTATGTACTAAAAATCCACTAGGTATCAAGGGCGCTGGTGAGGCCGGCACTGTAGGCGCATTAGGATGTATTGTAAATGCTCTTGTAAATGCTTTAGAAGAGTTTGGAGTATCTCATATAGAAATGCCAGCTACACCAGAGTCGCTTTGGGGAATAATTAATAGTAAATTATAGATTTATTTATACCACAGGTTAATAATGAATAAATTTGGTATAGGAAAAAGTGTTCTAAGAAAAGAAGACGTTAGATTGCTTACGGGTAATGGCCTGTATATGGGAGATATTAATTTTGAAAATCAATTATATGCTTATGTGTTAAGATCTCCCCATGCTAATGCTAAAATAATTTCAATAGATACTTCTTCAGCCACCTCAACTAGTGGCATTATTGGAGTCTATACTTATAGTGATGTAAAAGAAATAAAACCCCTTCCTTGTACTGTTGACTCTATGTTTGAATTCAAAAAAAGGAATGGTTCAAAAAGATTTTTTCCAAAACACAACGTACTAGCCTCTAAATTTGTAAGACACGTAGGAGATCCAGTGGCAATTATAGTGGCAGAAACACTTACACTAGCTAAAGATGCAGCAGAATTAATTAGTGTAGAATATGAAATTTTACCATGCGTTATTGATCCTGAACAAGCAGTTAAAAATGACTCATACACTATATACCAAAACGAGGGTGCAACTGATAATATAGCTTTCTTATTTAAACAAGGGAGACATGATTCTATTGAAAAAATTTTTAACCAAGCAGAACATATAACTAGATTTAAGCATATTAATCAAAGAATAGTATGTAATTCAATGGAACCTAGAGGGTGTATAGGTGTTTATCATAAAGATAATGATAATTTTGAGTTATATACAAATACACAAAGTGTATACAGGAATAGAGAGGTTTGCTCAAAACAATTAGGAATAAAGGAAGATCAACTAACAGTAATATGTCCGGATGTTGGAGGTTCATTCGGAATGAAAGGAATGCCATACCCTGAACAACCTCTTGTATTATGGCTTGCTAAAAAATTAAATCGTCCTGTAAAGTGGTACTCGGATAGAAGTGAAGCTTTTTTGTCTGACACTCAAGGAAGAGACTTGGTAATTGAGGCAGAACTGGCTCTAAATAAAGATGGAAAATTTCTTGGTATTAGATCATATGCAATAGGAAATATGGGTGCCTATGCATCAAATTTTGGCCCAATGATATTATCACTAGGTTCAACTAAACTTCTACCAGGTTGCTATATAATTCCAGAAATATATTCTGAAGTAGAGGTAGTTCTTACTAACAAAGTATTTACTGATGCATATAGAGGAGCTGGAAGGCCTGAAGCATCATATACAATTGAGAGGTTAGTTGATAAAGCAGCAAAAGAACTAAATATCGATCCAGTAGAAATAAGAAAAATGAATCTTATAAAGGAAAATCAAATGCCATTTACTGGACCAACTGGGCTAATTTATGACTCAGGTAACTTTGAACTAAATTTGCAAGATTGCTTGACTAAATCAAAAATTGAATCATATGAAAAAAGAAAAGAAAAGAGTAAACTTCGAGGTTATTTAAGAGGAATAGGAATTTCAGTTTACATTGAAGCTACGGCTGGTGGAGTTCCTGAAACTAGTAAGATAGAAATAAACCCAGACGGAACTATAGATGTTTATACTGGAGCATTAGCTCAGGGCCAAGCGCATGAAACGACTTTTTCACAAATTGTTGCTGATAAATTTGGAATTGCTATTGATAAAATTAATTTCTTTCAAGGCAACTCAAACCTTTTACCAAAAGGAGGGGGCACTGGTGGATCTCGATCTTCATACTCAGCTGGTGGAGCAATTTTAGCAAGTACAAAAAGTATTATAGATAAATCTAGATTAGAGGCTTCCAACATTCTTGAAGTAAAACCTGAGGATTTAGACTTTCAAGAGGGAAATTTTACTATTAAAGGAACAGATAAAAAAATTAGTATTTTTAATATTGCGAAAAACTTTATGAATGAAAAAAATAATAAGGATAAAAATAAAAGACTTTCATCCTTTGATTCATATACATCAGAAGGATCGACATTTCCCAATGGTTGTCACATTGTAGAAGTTGAAATTGATCCAGAAACAGGATTTTCTAAAATTGATAAGTACACAGTTATTGATGATTTTGGCGTTGTTCTAAACCCAATGATTGTTGAAGGTCAGATTCATGGTGGAATTGCTCAAGGAATAGGACAAGCTCTTTTAGAAGACACTATTTATGATAATACAGGACAACTAGTAACTGGATCATTCATGGATTATACCATGCCTCGAGCAGATAATATTCCTTCAATAGATATTTCTATGAACTCATTTCCCTGTAAAACAAATTCTTTAGGTATCAAAGGAGCTGGTGAGGCTGGAACAACTGGTGCAACAGGTGCTGTAATCAATGCAATAATAAACGCTTTATCACCATTAGGAATAAGTCATATAGAAATGCCAGCTACACCCCAAAGAATTTGGGAGACAATCAACAAAAGATAACATTTTCATTTTTTAGCAGACTCAACGCCCTCAGGTAAAGGTACATCTTTAAGCGCCCATAGATCCCTTGGCGCATCCATCTCTCCAGCTTGCCAACATGCAACTTTTCTATCTTTAGAAATTTCTATGTAAGGAGGTTTCTCAATAGTACACCTTTCTGTTGCGATAGGACATCTTGGATGAAATCTACAACCTTTTGGCCTGTATATTGGAGATGGGGGGTCACCTGTTAAAACAATACGCTTTCTGTCTCCTCCAGGTTCAGGTATAGGAGTAGCTGACAATAATGCTACTGTATATGGATGCTGAGGATTTCCAACAAGATCATCCGAAGGCCCCTCTTCTACTGCCTCACCTAAATACATAACAATTATCCTATCAGAAATTTGATGAACTAAGGCTAAATCATGGGCAATGACAAGCAAGCCAATATTTAATCTATCTTGTAAGTCTCTTAACAAATTTATAATTTGAGCCTGAATTGATACATCTAATGCAGAAACAGGCTCATCTGCTATGATTGCTTCAGGTTCTAAAGCTAAAGAACGTGCAACAGCAATGCGTTGCCTTTGACCTCCTGAGAATTGTGATGGAACTCTATCTGCTGCATCTTGAGGTAAACCAACTTGCTCAAGAAGTTCTTCAACTCTTTTATTAATTTCTCTTCTTGAACCATACCTGTGTGCTTTTAGAGGTTCGGATATAACCCTTCTAATAGACCATCTCGGATCCAAACTTGAATATGGATCTTGAAAAACTATCTGAAGCCTTTTTCTTATTGGCATTAAACCTTTTTGATCAAGATGGGTTATATCTTGTCCTCCAAAAATTATCTTGCCACCCTCAGGTTCATGTGCTCTCATTAAAGTTAGAGCAACTGTAGACTTTCCTGATCCAGACTCTCCAACTAATCCCACTGTCTCTCTCGGTCTCACCCCCAAACTAATTTTGTCAACCGCATGTAACTTTTTTCCACCTGGAACCCTGAATGTAACTTTAAGGTCTTGTGCTTCAAGTAAATAATCAGGATTAGGATTTTGATTATCCAAATTTTTATCACTCATATCACACCTCACCTTTTGGAAACCAACAAGCTACTAACCTATTATCTCTTTTTTTTAATAAAGGCCTTTCAGCACAATTTTCTTGAGTAAACTTGCAACGCGATGAAAAGGCACAGCCTTGAACAATATCTTCAGCTGTTGGCGGTTGACCAGGAATAGGAACTAATTTTGGGCGTCTAATATCAAATCTTGGAACTGCCGAGAGAAGACCCATTGTATAGGGGTGTCGGGGACTTGACAAAACTTCTTCAATTGTTCCTGTTTCAACAATCCTACCTGCATACATTACTGCAATACGATCACAGATTTCTGCTGCCACACCCATATCATGGGTAATTAAAATCATTGTTGCGTTAGAAAGTCTCTCTCTAAACAAGTCCAAGATCTGAGCTTGAATTGTTGCATCTAATGCAGTTGTAGCTTCATCAGCAATAATAACTTCAGGATGATTTATTAGAGCTAATGCTATCATTACTCTTTGCCTTAAACCACCAGAAAGCTCATGGGGAAAAGCTTCAAGTCGATCTCTTGCCGATGGGATTCCTACATCATCAAGAGCTTTAAAAGCAATTTCTGTAGCTTCAGATTTTGAAACTTTTTGATGACGAATAACTGACTCACACAATTGGGAACCAATATTCCGCACAGGGTTAAGTCCTGTCATTGGATCCTGAAAGACCATGCCCAAGTCATTTCCTCTTACTTTTCTTAACATATTTATTGGAAGATTATCTATTCTTCTCTCTCTAAGATTTATTGAACCCTCAATTATTTTTCCGGGAATAGGAACTAAACCTAGAAGGCTAAGAGCAGTCATACTTTTTCCTGATCCAGACTCTCCAACAAGACCCAAAGTTTCACCTTTTCTTAGTTCAAAAGAAACACCATTAACAGCATTAAAAGGAGTTTTCTTTTTAGGTCTAGGAAATTGTACAACAACATCTTGAACGCTAAGTATTACTTCATTATCTAGACCACTGGAAACCCGACTCTCAATTTCAGTTTGTAATGTCATACTTCAACTGCCCTTGCACGTTTTCTTGATAATTCTGCTATTCCATCACCTATTAGATTTAGTGAGATTACTGACCAAACTATTGTTACAGCTGGCACAAGCATCATCCAAGGTGCTATTACTAAATATTGCCTGCTATCAGATAACATGTTTCCCCACGAAGGAGCATTCAATGGAGCACCAAGCCCAAGAAATGATAATGCACTTTCTATAATTAATAAGACTGCAAAGAAGAAAGCAGCCATTACCAAAATAGTTGGCCTCAACCCTGGAAGTATATGAAAAATTAATATTGACCATTTAGATACACCAAACAATCTTGCGGCTAAAACATATTCTCGTGTCAACAAGCCTCTCGCCTCGGCATAAATTACTCTAGAAACTGCCGTCCAAGCAATAAAACCCATTGTCAAAGAGAGAGTCCAGAAACCCCTTTCGAATAAAGCTGTTACAACTAAAGCCAAAACTAAGAAGGGCATAGCAATCATTGCTGACACACCTAAAAGAACAGTGGTTCTAATCCAATTTTCGTACCAGGCTCCTATTAAACCAATAGTGGTTCCAATAACTGCAACACAAATAACAGCAACTCCACTAATTCCTAGAGACCAGGGTAAACCACCCATAACTCTAAAAAATAAATCTCTTCCTAATTGATCAGTTCCAAATATATGATAACCTCCCTGAGGACCGTTATAACCTGGCGGTTTCAGTCTCTCTCTTAAATGTCCATCAAGAAAATCTTCTCCTAAGAAGATCAGCTGAACCAACAATGCAATAACAATTACAAAAAACATCACTAATCCAAGATCTAACTGGAGAGAACCAGTGCTTGGAATTTTGATCTTTGAAGAACTATTTTTTGTCATGCTCTTTGCCTTCTCAATCTGGGATCAATGAAAATAAAAGCAAGATCAGTGGCCGTTATTGATAGGTATACAAAAACAGAAATCACAAATACAGCTGCTTGCACAACTGGAAAATCTAGAGTTGTAACAGAGGTGACTAATAGACGCCCCAACCCAGGCCACGCAAAAATAACTTCTGTTATTATTGAACCTCCTATGAGAAATGACACCTGAGCACCAATTAAAGCTGTAGCTCCTAGCATTGCATTCTTAAGGGCATGTCTCCAAAGTAACGTATTAAATCCAGCACCATTAGCTCGTGCAGTTCTAATATAATCTTCTCTCATTGCTTCTGAAACATTTGCAGAAATGACTCTGATTACTTGCGGAGCTTGAAACGAAGCTAAAGTAATGGCAGGCATAATCCAGCTTTCCGGACCTTGGTTACCAATAGATGGAAGCCAGCGTAGCTCAACTGAAAAAACTTGAATTAAAATTAAACCGGTAATGTAACCAGGAATTCCTTGTAAGATAAAAACTCCAGTAGAACCAAGCTTTCTTCCTGTTCTATCTGGCCTACTACCTAACCATGCACCAAGAGGGATTGAGATAATTAGATTAGCCGTAAAAGCAATTAGAACAAGAGTAAAACTTGTAGGAAGTCTTTCAAAAACTAGGCCTAGGGCGTCTTGAGCATTTGCAAGGGAGGTTCCAAAGTCTAAGACAAGCATTTTCATCAGGAAAACACCATATTGAACATAAAGAGGTTTATCAAAACCATACTGTTTTCTTATTAGTTCCAACTGTTCCTGATCACCTGTCTCTCCAGCTAATATTGCAGCAGGATCCCCTGTTAACCTGAGGAGAAAAAATAAAAGCGTAGAAACAAAAAGTAGTAGAAAAACAAGCTCTGCTAGTCTACGTAGAATAGTTCTAACAGTTTGTTGGGCAACAGGTATAGTTTCCACATCACCTGCTGATGCGGTTACTAGATTTGCATCTTCTTTCTCATCTTGATCTACATTAATTCGATTATTTTTTTCTTCCCTATCAGTCACAGCACCCTCCCCAATGCTCAGCTGAATAAAACTTAAATGACTTATTTATTAGTTTAAAATTTTGGTGATTATATAGTGTGAATAGACTATTTACATAACGAAAAGTTACATAAAAACTTGAAATTTAATAAAATTATTAAAATTATTGCATTATTATGATATTATTTCTCAATAAATTCAATTAACTCACCGGCAGCACCTCTCACCGTTAAGCTTCTAGCACCATTGTATGGTGGAAAATTATTAATTGTAGGTTTATTTAAACCTAATGGTATAAGTGAATTAATAGAATCAATAAATACACTCATTAAAGAGTTACCAGGAGGGAGCATGCCTTTTGAGTAGTTTCGATCTTTCGCTATTTTAGGATACTCATCTACTTCTATCAGACTCTGATTAGCAAGAGGTATAACAGTTAGTCCATACTCACCTGTACCCATCTCAAATCCAAATGAACGATCAAGAACACTAATATTTGTTTTCGAAATTCCCCGTTTTTGGATTCCAAAATTTTCTAAATACCAATTTTGCACTTTTACTGGATTATCAGTTGCAAGAACCGCTATAAACATATTATCAATATCTGATTCAGCATCTGGCAAATCATACTTTGATATTTTTTCTTTAAACATAGTAAGATAAAAAATTTCGTTTGCTAAGCCTTCTAATTGCATAGCCCTTATTTGTTTTGTTAATTTTAAGTCTGAAGGCTTGCCAATTATTCTAAATGGTGAACTTGACAATTTTTTTTCTAATTTATCCGTATCCTTTACAACTAACTCAACTGCATTCCAACCATAAGTTGTTAAAGGTTTGTAGTCATTACTAATAGGGTACTCAATAATCCTTAATTGAAATTTTTTTCCACTCGAAGGCCGTAAACACGAAAAATTTGACCCTGCCAGTTTCTCTGCCCCCCAAGAGCTTGCTAATTCATTACTAATAACACCTTGAAAAGTTAATGAATAGTCCAACCAATCTATATAACTTTGTTCTATTATATCTTTTTTTGGTGCAACAATAGTAGCGGCCGCCCAAGGACCTATAACTGGAAAATTATTATTTGTATATTTTTTTTTCATTTATATTTTTTCAAAATTAAACTTTATGAGAAATCATTTATCATATAATCTAATTTAAACTTATAAATATAAGAGGAGCAATAGATAATGAAATATGATTATATCCCAATTATTGAGAGAAAACCTCTAAAGTGGCCAAATAATGCGAGGGTTGCATTAATTTTAACAATCAACCTTGAACACTGGGATATGATCAAAGATACAAAAGATCCCTATTATGCTGGAGGACCTCCTGTACTTCCAGATATGCTACCAGGAAATGTAGTAGATTGGCCAAATTACTCGTGGAGAGAGTATGGTCAAAGAGTTGGAGTTTGGAGAATTTTTGATGTATTTGATAAACTTAATGCTCAAGCTAGCTGTACAATAAATGCCGTAACAGCTCTAGAAAGACCTCAAATGGTTGAATATGCTGTAAAGAAAGGTTGGGAAATAGTTGCTCATAACTATGAACAAGGAGAGTTATTAGTTAACTATATGTTTGACGAAACAAAAGAAAAAGAGGTTATTAAAAAAACTTTAGATGTATATGAAAAAGTTGTAGGTAAAAAAGCAAAGGGTTGGCTTTCTTCAAGTCTTAGAGGAACTCTAAAAACAGCTGATATCATTGCAAAAGAAGGTCTTATCTTTTATTGCGATTTAATGAATGATGACCAACCTTATCTTATTGAAACATCAACCGAACCAATAGTCTCCACTCCTTATTCAAATGAAATTAATGATTTTACTCATTTTCATAGAAGAGGATTTACAACAGATGAAACCTTAGATTTATACAAAGAACAACTTGATGTTCTTTGGGAAGAAGGAGGTAAAACAGGTCGAATAATGAATGTGGGACTTCATCCTCATGTTAGCGGATTACCATACAGAATTAGAGCATTAAAAGAATTTATTGAATACGCTCAATCTAAACCTGATGTATGGATAACTAATAGAGAAGAAATTGCTACATGGTATTTGGAAAACCACAAAAGTCATATTTAGTTACTTCAAGGCTGTTCTGAAAACTACTAATAAAAAATTTATTTTGCAATCCATGGCTTGAGGGATATAAATTGATTAATTAAAGAAAGATAATCTTCTCTACTCACAACTTTGGAAACATCCTCAATAAGGGCCCAATGGCGTTCTCTTTTTTGTTTTTCTGGCCACTCATCTAATTGCTTATGGACAATAAATGGATAATAAGTTACTGGGGACTTTTCAATTCTACCTTTAATAGACTTTGTTATAAGAGTCGTGATTGGAAAATCAGTTAGCACCTCTCCATTAACACCTGCTTCCTCAAAAGCTTCTCTTATACACCCATCCTCATGCTTCTCATCTGACTTAAGTTTACCTTTTGGGAGAATCCACCTACCTCTTGTTTGAGACGTTACAAAAAGAATTGCAGTTTGTGAGCCTTTTGTCCTAAAAGGTATTACACCAATTTTATGTTTTATATCAATCATAACTCTTTTAATTAAATTAGATTATAAATCTCATGCCATATTTAAAATTTTAACTAGAACAAAATATATTGAACCACTTAAACATGCAGCTGCAGGAACTGTTCCAATCCAACCTGCGACAATAGAATAAAGAAACCTTCTTCTGACTAATCTTCTTTTGTGACGAATACCAACCTTAAAAAAGGCATCTTCTGCTGTTTTATTTAATTTATGCCCAGGTCTTAATTTCTTTTTATTTGGATTTTCAAGAAACTCCCGCAAAAAACCAATACCAAAAATTGAACCTATCGCAATATGTGTTGAGCTCACTGGTAATCCTAAACTAGTTGCAATTAAAACAGTAATAGCTGACGAAAGAGCAACACAATAAGCCCTTGGCGCATTTAGCCTTGTTACCTTTTGACCCACAGTTTTAATTAACTTGGGCCCAAAAAGAAGCAATCCAAGGGCAATGCCAAGAGCACCAATTAGTATTACCCAAAAAGGTATTGTAACTTTGGATGCTATTTCTGAATTTTCTCCCAAGGAAGCAACAATTGCAGCCAGAGGCCCAACAGCGTTTGCAACATCATTAGCACCATGAGCAAAACATAATAAGCTAACACCAATGATTAAAGGAATATTAAACAAATTATAAATATCTTTTTTATTATTCTCTAAGTTTAAAGATTGATTATTTACAATAGGCTTTGAAAAAAACCAAAAAATTGGGAAAGCTAAAAAAGAATAAAAAATTATTTCTGTTGAAGAGGGTTTCCATATTTTTTTTAGACCTTTCATAGACATATAAGCTACGAATGCAGCTCCCATCAGCGCATATAAAACAGGCAGCCATCTTTTAGCTGCTGAAATTTTATCATGGACATTTAAAATTTTTAATTTAATTATAAGCAAAATAGAAGCAGCTATCACGCCACCTAAAACAGGAGAAATGACCCAACTAGATGCAATCTTCAACATAGTATTCCAATCTACTACATTGAAACCTGCAGCGACCAATCCTGCTCCTAAAATACCTCCAACGATTGAATGTGTTGTCGAAACTGGAGCGTTAACAAATGTTGCAAGATTTATCCAAAGTGCAGCAGCGAGTAAGGCGCTTAACATCACATACCTTAGCTCACTGAGAGTTATGTATCCTTCAGGAGTTATTATCCCTTTTGCAACAGTTTTTACAACATCTCCTCCAGCTAATATAGCGCCTAGACTCTCGCAAACTGCGGCAATAATAACCGCAGCTGTAATAGTTAAGACTTTTCCTCCAACTGCTGGACCCATATTATTAGCTACATCATTTGCCCCAATATTGAGGGCCATGTAACCACCTATCATTGCCGCACTAATTAAAATTAAAGTTTGTTGATTCTCTAAAGCAAAATAGTTTCCAATAACTATACCAATTAAAGCCAGAAAAACAGCAGCAATTCCCAAATATAGCCATTGGGAGCGTTGAGTTAAAACTTGTCCTTGGGAGAATGCAAACCTTCTAAGATCGTTCACATATCTATTAACTAGGTCTTTTTGTTCAATTCTATTTGGATCTTCGCCTTGCATGCGGAAAATTCCTAAAAAAAAAAAAACTCCAATTATGACTGAGCTAATATATTAATACCTTTTATCTGTCAACTTAAATTTGTAAAATATATTTTTTTGAATATTTATTAAATTTATACTTCATTACCTATTAATTCTCTATCTGGAAAACTATCAAAAATTGAAGATTCTATTTGCCTAATTTATATTTATTTTAAATCATTTGACCATTATCTTCGATCATTCTTCTATTCCAATACCTAAAAAATTGTTGTTTCGAATATAATTATACTAAAAAATTGATTTAAGTGTTATTAGTATTAACTTTAAGGGTGGATTAATTGTGAATAGGGTAGCTAAATATTATGAATTTGGAGAACCTCTCAAAGTAGTAAAGATTGAAGAGGAAAAAACTCCTATACCAGAGAGTAATCAAGTTTTATTAGGCATGGAAGCAGCATGCCTTCACTTGGCTGATGTATACAGAGTTACCGGTGTTAGAGACTTTTCATCACCTCCACCTGGCATTCCTGGAGCAGAAGGAGTTGGGAAAGTTATTGCTATTGGAGATAATATTAATAATATAAATATTGGCGACAGGTTTCTCGCGCCTCTTTCTTCAGGCACTTGTCGAGACGAACTGATTGTAGATGCAGATAAGTTAATTCCGGCACCACCTAATGGTGATACTTTTCAATTAGCTATGGCAACTGTAAATCCTGTTACAAGCTGGCTACTTTTTTATGCATTTATAAAACATAAACCGGATAGTTGGATTCTTCAAAATGGCGGTAATTCTGCTTGCGGCAGATATGTAATACAAATTGCAAAAACAGAAGGTATAAAAACCGTAAGTGCTGTTAGAAGGTTGGAAGTTAGAGATGAACTAGAGAGAATTGGTGCTGATGCTGTCGTAAAAGATAGTGAAGAGTTACCCAATTTTGTATCAGATGTTACTAATGATGCAGATATTAAATTAGGGTTAGATGTTGCTGCAGGTGATGGAACAGGGTGGATAGCTAGTTCTTTAGGAGAATTAGGATTAATTGTAAATTATGGATTAATGTCTGGGAAAGACCTAACTATACCAAAAGAAACATCTTTGGGAAAAGGAATAAGGTTTCAAGGGTTTATGATGTCTCGAACGTTTAACACCCTCTATACAAAAGAACAAGAAATCGAAATTAGAAAAAAAGTTTCTAACTTAGTTGGATCAGGAGAATTAACAGCAAAGGTTGCATACGTCTATTCCCTTGATAGTATTGCTGAAGCTCTTGATCATGCCAATAAAAGAGGCTCAGATAGAGATGGCAAAATATTAGTGAAGATGGGCTATTACTAATATACAATGTTCTCAGATATTATTTTACTGAGCCATTTATGCCTTCTTCATTAACTTTAAAAATTATATCAAATCTTTTCTGAAGGTCTCGCTTACACAAATCTCCACCTTCAGCTTCATCTCCAACAATATTTTTTAAGTCACTGATTGTTTCATTCGTTAGAATAACAATGACATTTGTATCTTTAACTATAGCAAAAGGAAATTCATGCCACGTTCCAATATTTAAAACTAATCCACAACTCCCATCAAAGTAAAATGCCTCAACCTCGTCCAAAACTGGATGATCTGGTGCATTTGAATTCCATGACCCATCGGGTTCTCTACAAGTTGGAGCACCTAAAACTGCAACAAATGGTTTACCCTCCATAGGAATAAAAGTTTGAGTATGCTTGTTATGGTATTCCATCCACCTTACTTCCATTGGTCTTGGGTTAAGTGTAGCTAGTGTAAGGTTAGTATCATTATTAGATAAAAAAGGAATAGAAGTAGTGACCACTGCTTCCCCATAATATGGAGTATTTCCATTATCTAACTTCAAAGGAGATTGAATTAAATGTCCATATTTTGCAAGATTTTTAGGAGTTGCAGTCTTTAACTCTAACAACTTTTCTTGCTTTTTTAACTCTGAATTAGGCATAATGATCTCCCATAATTAATTTATTTTATTTGTATATATTTTATAACTAATTTACTGTTTTTATAATAACTAATTTGCTTTGAACTAAAATTTTTATATAAGGACTGAAAAATGCCTAAACCTGGATATCACGGAATTATGCCTGACATAAGCCATGATGAAAATGCATTGATGGATTTTGTTGGTAGTTTTAAAAGTTATGTAACCTCAGATATTCAAAGTGGAAACAAAGAAGTTTATGAAAAATTAGTCATTCCAAAATTTAAAAAAACTCATTCTCGAAACCCAAAAGACCGGCATGAAGTTCATAAAGAAATGAAAAAGCAGAATTATTGGCAATTCTCAGGTTCTTTATCTCGTCTATATCAAGAATTAAAGCAAGAAGCGAGCGATATTAATGTCTTCAGACAAGCTGAAATACTTGCAAAAAAAGCAAAGTCCTTTAGATCAAAAAATTCTAAAAGCACTTTAGAACTAGATCCTAAATTAAAAGTCCCAAGGTACCTATCTGCTGTTGATATTCACCTTCTTCCAGGATGTTATTACACCGAAAGAACGAAAGATGATGTAACCGCAGGCGCAATGTACGACCCTGGGGTTTATATGTTTGCCCTTGGCTCTATGGGAAAATATAATGAGGATATGGGTGAAGCTGTTATAAGGTGGCTTAAAAAAAATCATCCAGATTTATCTCCAGAACAAATACTTGATATGGGATGTTCTGTTGGTCACTGTACATTACCATATGCTCAGAAATTTCCTCAATCAGAAATCACTGCAATTGATATTGGAGCACCTGTGCTAAGGTATGCACAAGCTCGATCTGAGAGTTTAGGTTATAGAATAAACTTCAAACAACAAAATGCTGAAAAAACTAAATTTAAAGACGATTCATTTGATCTGATTGTTTCGCACATTTTACTTCATGAAACATCAAGAAAAGCAACTTACAACATAATGAAAGAGTGCTATAGACTATTAAAACCTGGAGGGATTGTTGTTCATGCAGATGTGCCGATAAATAATAAAAAGCTTGACCCTTTTAATGCTTTCACTAGAGACTGGAGCACTCATTATAACGCAGAACCATTCTGGGGAACCTTACACGATATGGATTTAAATGACCCAGCTCTATCTGCAGGTTTTAATTCAAAAAAAATATTTATAGATAATGCCCCTAAAATTAAAGATTCAAAAATGCCACCATGGCTTGTTTTCGGAGCAATAAAATAGAATTAGTTACCATAAACTATAGATAAACTTTTAAAAAATTTTTAAGAATTATAAATCTTTTATTGTTTTTAACAAATCAGAATTAATTTCTCTAGGCTCATTTGACAATCGATTTTTATATCTCCTTTCACCAGGAAGCCTTAGGTCTTTACCCGGCAGACCTGATAAACGATTGAAAAATTCATCACAGTGTTCTTGCCAATTATCTATAGCTATTACTTCTGGGGATAAAGCTAATAAGAATTGGCCACCTATAGGAGGACCCCCATCCCCAATATCCTTATCTTTAGTTTCATCTGAAAAAGTCTCACCTATTAAGCCCGCAGTAAGTAACTCAACCATCAGAGACAAACCATAACCTTTATGTCCTCCAAATGGCAGCAGAACTCCACCATCTACTATTTTTTTCGGATCTTTTGTCAACTGCCCTGTTGCATCAAGACCTGTTCCCTCAGGAACTTCATGTCCATCTCGAGCTGCAACTTGGACTTCACCCATTGCCATTGCAGCAGTCGCCATATCATAAACAACATGATTTTTTCCTGGCCTAGGCCAAGCAAATGCAATTGGGTTCGTCCCAAAAAAAGCTTTAGTTGCTCCCACTGGGGCTACAAATGGCAAATAGTTTGTGCATGCTAGTCCAGCTAAATTATAATCTGCAATGGCCTCAACTTCTGGCCATAAAGCCGCCATATGAACACACCGATTAATTGCAGCTACTGCTACACCATTAGTTTGCGCAGCCTTAGCTAACTCAGGTATAACCAAAGCATGAGCTGTTGGAGCCAAACCTGACTGAGCATCAACTCTTATTAATGATGGTGTAATGTGAGATAATTGAGGTCTAGCAGTTGGATTTATCTTACCAGACTTAAGACTATTTATATAAGCAGGTAATCTAAATAAGCCGTGAGAAATGGAGCCATCACGTTCAGCATGTTGTATAGTTTTGGATAGAATAGAAGCATTGTGTTCATCAGCCCCAGCATTTATAAGTTTTTCAAATGCCAATTCGTAAATTTCACCTAGCGTTAAATATTTATTCTCACTCATTTGATTGCTTCCTTATTTTATTTATTAATTAATCTAAAATATATGATAAACTGTTATTATGAATTATTGAATTAAATAATCTTAAAAAAAATTATAAAATGGTAGTCTTTTGAAACAATTTTCGACTTGGCAAGTATTAAAAAATGGGTTTATCAATCAAAAGGGTTGGAAACGACAATGGGAGGATGCTGCCCCTAAAAAAAACTATGATATCATAATTGTGGGAGGCGGACTGCATGGACTAGCAACTGCATATTATTTAGCAAAGAACTTCAAACTTAAAAATATTGCAGTTTTAGAAAAAAACTGGATTGGAGGTGGTAACGCTGGGCGTAATACAACAATTATTAGGTCAAATTACATGCTAAAAGGAAATAGAGAATTCTATGAACATTCCCTAAAACTTTGGGAAAATCTCAGTCATGAATTAAACTATAATGTTATGTTCAGCCAAAGATCCCATGTAAGCCTTTACCATTCCCCTTCCGCTATTGATAATGCTTCAAGGCGCTATAACATAATGCTTAACACTGGGTCTGATGCTGAACTATGGTCACTAAAAACCCTAAAGAAAAAAATTCCACATTTAAATTATTCAGATGTCTCTAGGTTTCCAATATATGGAGCATTAGTTCAAAAGCGAGCCGGAACGGCTAGACATGATGCAGTTGCTTGGGGATACGCAAGAGCAGCCAATAACTTAGGTGTAGATATTATTCAAAATTGTGAAGTTAACGGAGTGATAACAAAAAATAATAACATTGTATCTCTAAATACTTCAAAGGGGACTATTCAAGGTGAAAAAGTTGGATTTGCAGTATCAGGTCACTCTTCGATACTTTGGCAGATGGCTAACTTAGGGAATCTTCCTATTGAGAGTCATAAGCTACAAGCATTTGTAACTGAACCAATTAAACCTCTACTTGATCAAGTAGTCGTATTTAGTGTAAGTGGCGCTCATTTCTATATTTCTCAATCAGATAAAGGTGGATTAGTTTTTGGGGGGGATATTGACTGGTACAAATCTTATACTCAAAAAGGAAATTTACCAATCGTACAAGATGTTGCGGAATGCGCAGTATCCGTTCTTCCTTGTATTAGCCGTTTAAAATTGTTACGTCATTGGTCCGGTGTTGTAGATATGTCAATGGACGGGTCGTTCTTTATTTGCAAAACACCTTTAAATAATCTCTATCTCAATGCAGGTTGGAATTATGGTGGATTTAAAGCCAGCCCAGCCTCAGGTTGGTATTTTGCAGATCTAATTGCCAATGATAGACCACATAGAATTATTCAAAATCATAATTTAAAACGATTTGAAAAAGGTTATCAGATTGATGAAAGAGGAGCAGGACCAGACCCTAAATTGCATGGTTAAGAAATTAGAATGATAATAATTAAGTGTCCATTTTGTGGCTCAAGAGGTCATAATGAATTTAAATATGGAGGTGACGGAAGCATAAAATATCCTGATCTTGATGCTCCTATTTCCGATTGGCATGATGCAGTTTTTCAGCGGAAAAATATTGCTGGTATTCAAACTGAAACCTGGCAACATATTCATGGATGCAGAATGTGGCTTTTAGTAGATAGAGACACGTTGACACATAAAATTATATCAGTACGTCCAGCAAATCCTAATATAATTAATATTCTAGAAAAAAATTCATGACTATAAAAAGAATAAATAAAGATAATAAAAATGCTATTTCTTTTTATTGGAATGGAAAATTGTTAAAAGGTAAAAAAGGAGACACTCTTTCAGCTGCATTGCTAGCAAATAATAAATTATTTATAGCTAGAAGTTTTAAATATCACAGGCCAAGAGGAATCACATCTTCTGGAGTAGAAGAAGGAGCATTAGTTTCTTTAGGTAAAAATGCATATACTGAACCAAATGTTAACCCATCTACTACCGAGTTATATAATAACCTTGAAGCTTTTTCTCAAAATGCTTGGCCTTCCCTCTATTTTGATTTTGGATACATATTAAATTTTCTAAGTAAATTTTTTGCGGCAGGTTTTTACTATAAAATGTTTATTGGCATTCCACCTTTTGAATGGGGAAAGGGAACTTCAGCGTGGATGTTTTTTGAAAAATATATCAGAAAAATAGCTGGATTTGGAAAAGCTTCGAGACAAAAAGATCCAAGCGATTATGATAATCTAAATTCTTTTATTGATATATTAGTTATTGGCTCAGGCCCATCTGGCATTAACGCGGCTCTATCCGCTTCTAAAGCTGGTTTTGACGTTATGTTAGTAGAACAGGATTTTGAGTTAGGCGGAAACTATCTGAACCACCAAAATAAACATAAATTAAATTTATTAAAAGAACAATTACTTAAATATCACGTAAAACTAAAAACAAGAACTACTGCTTTTGGAATTTATGAGGATAAATGTGTTGCCCTAGTCGAAAAATTTGATCCATCACAAATGAGCAAAAATAAAATAAGACAAAGACTACACATATGTCGTGCAAAAAAAATTATTCTTGCAACTGGAGCAATTGAAAGAACATATGCTTTTGGCAATAATGACCTTCCAGGAATAATGACTGTTAATGCTGGAAAATCTTACCTAAACAGATACAAAATATTAGTTGGAAAAAAAATAATTATTTCCACAAATAATGATTCCGTTTATGAAACTGCTCTTGAATTAAATAATGCAGGTGCGAACGTAGTTATTCTTGATGCTAGAACGCAACTCAGTGATTCACAAAATAATTTAATTAAAAATTCTAATATTAGACTTTTGTTGAATACTGTTGTGCATAAAGCACTAGGTAAGAAATGCGTAAAGTTAGTTGAAATAGCTAAAGAAAAAAATAACAAATGGCAAAAATCAATTAGAATTAATTGTGATTGTTTATTAATTTCAGCAGGGTGGTCTCCTGTAATACATTTAGCGGCACCTCATAGTGAAAAGCCAGTATGGAGTCATGAACAAGCCTGTTTTTTACCAGGAAAAAATAACCAGGATATTATTTTTGTTGGCTCTGCTGCAGGTATCTGGAATACGTTAAATTGTGAAAAGTCAGGTAATATTTTAAACCAAAATAAATTAAATCAAAAGAGTGAAAAAAATTCGATTTTACCTTTATTCCAAACACCAATAAATAACAATAAATCTAAAAATTTTGTTGACTTTCAACATGATGTAACTATTTCTGACATAAAACTCGCTCATCAAGAAGGCTTTACTTCTGTTGAACATTTGAAACGATACACAACTCTTGGTATGGCTTCAGATCAAGGAAAAAATGGTAATATAATTGGTTTAGCCATTATGGGCTCTGCACTTAATAAAGAAATTAATGAGGTGGGCACATCAAAATTTCGCCCTCCATATACTCCAGTTACTATTGGTGCACTTGCATCAAGAAATAAAGACGAAGGATTCAAATTAATGAGAAGAACTCCTTTTCATGAATGGAACAAAACAAAAAATTGCGTCATGATTGAAACAGGATTATGGCAAAGGCCCTGGTTCTATCCATTTGAAAGTCAAAAATTAGAAGACGCATCTTG
>PTLN01000049.1 GCA_002938125.1 Alphaproteobacteria bacterium MarineAlpha2_Bin1 | reverse complement strand
CCAAGGCCAAGAGTAGATGGATACTATGAGGGGAGACGGTTTTCTATTAGTAGTTGGAGAAGAAATACTGAAGACACAAGTCCTCCAAGAATAAAAACTACAGGAAACTACTTTAATGGAAGGTTAGCCGGTTTAGAAGCAATTAGAAATGGTTACGATGGTTCTATAATTTTAAACAACAGTGGTTGTATTAGTGAAGGCCCTGCTGGGTGTATTTTTATTGTTCGTGAAGGTGAAATTGTAACTCCATCCATTACTTCTGGGATTCTTGAGAGTATTACTAGAGATACAATTATTGAAATAGCCAAAAGGGACTTAAAAATTAATGTATCTGAAAGAAGTATTGGTAGAACTGAGATATATTTAGCTGAAGAGATATTCTACTGCGGAACCGCAATGGAAATAATTCCAGTTATATCTGTAGATAATAAAATTATTGGATCAGGACGCCCAGGCGAGGTTACTAGAATTATTCAAAAAAAGTATGATAATATTGTGTTTGGAAGAGAAGATATTTATATGCATTGGCTTACGGCAGTCAGATTTAATTAATTAATATAGAGGGAGTAAAAGCACCCCCTCTATAAAACTTTCATCTAATTTATTATTATTTGTTTTGGCTGAAGTTCCGCTGGGATATTTTTAATTAATTCAATAATCAATAAACCATTTTCCATCTTCGCTGAATCAATCTCAACGTGTTCCGCTAACTCGAAACTTTTCTCAAACTTTCTTGATGCTATACCTCTGTAAATAAAGTTTCTATCATCATCGATTAAATCACCAGATATAGTTAAGTTATTATTTTTATGAATTATCTCTATATTTTTTTTATCATATCCAGCAAGGGCTAAGATTATCTGATACTTATCATTTTCTGATTTGATGATATTATAATGAGGAAAGGAACTTGAAATATTATTCCTAGTCATACTTTGATTAAAAAATTGTTCCAATCTGTCGAAACCTACGGAATTCCTCATTAACGGTGCAATACTAAATGTGTTCATTATGTCCTCCTTAAGCAACATATAAGTTGACCAATTATCGGTCAGTAAAGAGACATCTGAGTCTCAAATACCTATGTGATTACTAAATTTGAATTTTCAATAATATATCAAATAATTAAAAAAAAATTTTTAATTTATATTCATAATTCTTGTAATTTTTTTTTTTATTATTATATGTTTGTCTTATGGACCTAAATCTAAAATTGGATATAAAGTCATGATTAGTAAAAACGCCATAGTAAAATTAAAAAATTTTAACCTCTTATTAGTGTTTAAAAAAATTCTCAAGTTTTGACCAAATATTGTCCATATACTAACACAGGGTAAGTTAACAAAACCAAAAATTATTGCAACAATACAAACAGAAAAAAAATTTTTTTCAGGAGCATAAATTGTTATAGCCGTTAGACTCATTGCCCAAGCTTTAGGATTTACCCACTGAAAAATAGCAGCTTGATAAAAAGAGAAAGGCCTGCTTCTTGTTTTATCTGATTTTTCTATACTAATATTTGCAATTTTCCAGGCAAAATAAATAAGATAAACACAACAAAATATTTTTAAAATCATAAATGTAACCGGGTACAATTTAAATATTTCCATAATCATAGTACCGATAAGAATAGTCATAAAAACATGACCTATACTTATACCTAGCATATGAGGAATACTTTTTATAAAACCAAAATTAGCACCTGATGCTAATAACATTACATTATTTGGTCCTGGTGTTACTGAAGATACAAAAGCAAATAATACTAAAGCTAAATATAGTTCAAACATATTAAAAAAATAAATCATAGACTAAGTAATTACCCTATGATTTATACTCTACTCCTAACCTATCTAACATTCTTTTCATAGCTGGCCATTCAGTTTCACCAGCAGGTCTTCCTAAATTATCATATTGAGATTTTGTTAAATATGCCACGGATTCTGATGGCTCAACTATATCTTTATTAGTAGAAAGAATAGCTATTTGTGTTTGACATGCTTTCTCTAAATCATCCATCTTACAAAAAGCTTCTCCTATGGTCTTTCCACAGATTAATACACCATGGTTTCGCATAAAAAGAATATTATGGTCTCCTAAATCTGAAGCTAAACGTTTTTTTTCATCATTAATATCCAAACCAAAACCATTATATGAATTATATCCTACTTCTTTATAAAATTGTAGGGAATGTTGAGTTAAAAACATTAATCCTTGCTTAAGGGCTCCAACAGTCATGGACGCAATTGAATGATGATGGATAACACAATTAATATCCTTCCTATTAGATAAAACAGCTGAGTGGATCATATACCCTGCTTCATTAAAATTATAAGGGTTATTTTTATCAACTTTTTTACCAAATAAATTTAACCTAACAAGGTTAGAGGCTTTAACCTCGTCGAATAAAAGTCCAACTGGATTTAAATAAAATTCTTCAAAATTATTTTTTGACCTTGATGATATATGAGTATTTATTCTATCAGTAAAACCTAGATGGTAACATAATCTGTAACATGCTGCTAAATCACACCTAGTATCCCACTCGGATTTATCATTAAAATTATTCATTAATTTATTTTTCAAAAATTAAGTTTAAACAATTTACGATGAACTTAACCTGGTCGGGGAGAGAGGATTCGAACCTCCGACCCCTCGCTCCCAAAGCGAGTGCACTACCAGGCTGTGCTACTCCCCGACTAGTCCTATTTCTAGAGTTTCAAATAAAATATTGCAAGTAACAAATTTACAAATTAGAGAAAATGGATGATTTTCTTTGTAATTATACATAATTAATTATATATTTGTCAGAGTAATTTTAAAATTTATATTTTTGAACCCTAACTTATATCTTTAACAATGATTCCCAAACGCTTTTCTAATTTATTATTTGGGTTGATAGTGTCCGCTGTAATGACATTAGTTGTTTCGGGCATTTCAACATTTAATAATATTGAAAAATCAGAACAATTTTATTTTCTTTGGATTAACTCATGGGTTAAAAGTTGGGTGGTGGCTTTTCCTCTGATACTAGTTGTTTCTCCATTAACAAAAATTATTATTTTAAGAATAACTAAGTAAGATTAATTTCTTTATTCACTACATAATTTGTCTATTTCAATTGCTAAACCACTTGGATTTTCTTGAGCAGGAGTGTGTGACGCACTAGGCAAATTTACCTGGATAGAATTTATTATATTCTTACCTAATCTACTCATATGTTTCTGTGTAAATACAGGTGAACTTTCGCCTCTTAAAACTAAAGTTTTACATTCAACCTTTTTAGAAATTTCCCAAACTGAGTCATTATTTAACGAATCAGATATCCTTCTTGCAGGCTCGGCAGCATATAACCATTTCCATTTTCCATTTGATGTTTTTTTGAAACTATATTTTGCATAATGATCCCTTATTTCTTCTGACCATAATTCCTGAAAATACATTGAAGATTTTGCTTCATTAAAACTATCAAACTCATGTTCTTCTATAGTTTGCCTTTTAACTTCATCAGCTATTTTTTTGGGCACAGATAACCCTGGATCAAGAACACCTATTCCTTTTACAAGGTTAGGATAATTTGCTGCGATCCAAATAGCAATATTTCCCCCTGTTGCACAACCAATTAAAAAACATTTACTTACATTATTTTTTTTTAGGAATGAGATTATATCTAACGATAAATCTGGAACTGAGTATCCTGTATTAGGGTAATCACTTAATCCATGACCTCTTAAATCAGGCGAAAGAACTCTATTACCTAATTTTAAACAATCAACCATATGATCCCAATGATGACAGTTACTTCTTTTTGGATGGAGTAAAATTATTGGATCATTCACTCCTTCCCAATCTAAATAATGTTGATTGAAACCCCTTTCATTTAAAAGAAACTTTGACTCCACTTTTCTATTAAAATCTTCCAAATCACTATCCTTGATAATATTTTATAAATGTATATATTTAATTAAGAAAAAAACTTTACTAAAAAAACAAATTTATTTTACTTAAGGAATAGAAAGTAAATTAAAGTTTAATTATCTCCTCCTAACTTATAATAATAATTCGTGAAATTTGATAATGCAAATACAAAGTAATGAAAGAGAATGGATCCATTTATTTAAGAATGGTAAATCAATTTATACTATAACAATTCTTATAGGAATATCTCTTCATGCAATGGATGCCTTCATTATTTCAACACTGATGCCAACAATTATATATGATCTTGGAAATGTCGAGTTTTATTCGTGGGTTCTAATGTTATATATGACAGCTTCAATAATAGGTTCCTCTTGCGCAGAAATCGTAAGAAATTTTTTTGGTGCAAGAAATGGATATATTTTAGCTGGTTTAATTTTTTTAATTGGCACATTAATCTCTGGATTATCATTTTCAATGATTTTTCTTTTATTTGGAAGATTAATTTCCGGCTTTGGCGCTGGGTTAATAGTTGCACAAAATACATCTTTAATTAGAGAGTTTTTCTCGGAAAAATTAAGAATAAAAATGATAACTTTACTATCAACTATTTGGGGATTAGCTGCTCTGACTGGTCCATTGATAGGTGGTTTTTTTGCGGAAATTAACTTTTGGAGAGGGGGTTTTTTATTTGCAATACCTTTAATTCTAATTTTTATGATTACTGCATTAAAAGCTATACCCACAAGTAAAAAATTAACTAACAAAGTTCATTTTCCATTTTTTAGAATAATATATTTAGGACTTGGAGTGTTCTTAATAGGTTGTACAGCTATTTTTAATTCAATTTTTATCCAACTAGTAGCAATAACTTTAGGATTGTCGCTGCTTTATTTATCAATCAAATTAGATACTAAATCTAAAACTATTGATCTTTTCCCAAAAAAACCATTTTCAATAAAGTCGGCAACAGGTACTGCGTATTGGTACTTTATAATGATTTCGATTTTACCAGTTGCAATAGGAATTTATATGCCTTTAACCTATCAAGTTGTCTATGGAATGTCACCAATTGTTGCTGGTTATTTAGGAGCATTACTAGCTGTATTTTGGACAATAGGAGCAGCAATTTCATCAAATTTTTCTATAAAAAATCAAAAAATTGCAATTATATTTGGCCCGATGTTGTCTTTTATAAGTGTTTTATTAATTTCTTTTGGTATTGGTAATTTTTCATGGATTTATGTTGCAATCCTAACAGCATTTGCTGGATGTGGAATCGGTTTTTGTATGGGGCATCTTGTTAATTGGACCATGATCCTATCAAAAAAAGGTGAAGAGTCGATTACAGCCTCCTCAATACATACAGTAAGGTCTCTTGGAATCTCTCTTGGCGCAGCAGGATCAGGACTGATAGCTAACATGTCAGGACTTAAAGATAAAATTGATCCTTTGATTGTAACAAAATCTGTACAATACGTTGAACTTTTTGCTGCCTTAGCACCCGCATTTGCAATTATACTTGGGTACATGCTAATATCTCATAGAAATAGAATAGAAAAGTTTTCTTATTAATTTTTTATCTATTTATGTTAATAATTAAGTTTAAATTATTAGTTCCCCTGCTCTTTCGATATTGATTTATCTAAAACTTTTACTTTATTTTTGATTTTCTTTTCTAGTATATATATTTTTAATTTATAAAATATTAAGCTAATCAATAAATACCTTCCTTTCACATAAAACAGTAATTTCAAGATAACAAAAATAATGTAGTGATATTTTAAACGAAAAAAAATAAGTATGTATCGATTTTCAGTTAGCTTGTGACAGCAATCACTTTAAAATCAGTTAATTATAAATTAATAATTAAATGTTAAAATTATTAATCAAAATAGTTTATTATTTCTGAGGAAATCACTCTCTTGCGCTCCTTTGGAGCTTCTAGGGATGTGCCAATATATATAAAACCTAAAATCTTAGTATCCTCGTTATACCCCAAGAATTTCTTTACTTCAGAATTATAAGCAGGCCACTCAGTTAACCATTGTGCAGAGAATCCTAATGCGTGTGAGGCATTTAATATATTTTGACAGAAAGCACCACAAGACAGTTCTTGTTCTATTATTGGGATTTTTGATAAATTATCTCTATTAGGACTAAGTGTAATTATTAGTAAGCAAGGAGCTGACTGTGGTCTATTGTACCAATAGTCAATTTGTTCTTTTTTTTCAAACTCATCGTTTTTTTCTACTATTTCTGATAAAAGTTTGCCTAATTTTCTCTGCCCTTCCTTAGAAACAACTTGCACACGCCAGGGAGAACACCTTCCATGATCTGGCACTCTTATTCCCGCTGTAATAATATCATCTAATTGTTTTTTACTTGGACCAGGTTCATTTAATTTAGCAGCTAATACGGACCTTCTGTTCAACAGAAAAGACATTATTATTTCACTTTTATTTTTTTCCATTTAATACCCCAAAATTTACTGATAAATAATCTATAAAATTGATCTACAATAGTATATAACTAAAAAAGATTAAAATTCAACGGGAGTTATAATGACTAATATATATAGGAATCCTGAAAATAGTTATTCACTCAGAAGTGTGGAAGTACCTACTGATTCTAGGATGTTATTTATAAGCGGACAAACTGCAACAGACAAAGATGGTAATACCCCATCTGATCCAGATATTCAAGCAGATATAGTATATAAAAAAATAATTGAGTCACTTGACCAAGCAGGTATGACAAAAGAAGATCTGGTAAAAACAAATGTTTATATTACGGATCCGAAGTATACACCATCTGTATACAAGGCTGGACAAAAATATAATCCAAATTCAAAACAAGCAGGAACTCTTGTTTATGTTAAAGCACTTGCTAGTCCAGAAGTATTTATCGAAATAGAGGCAATAGCAGCTAAAAAATAAACTAAAATTGCATTAGAGAATAAACGTTAATACCCTTTTCTTCTAATAAGCGAGAACCGTTTAAATCTGGCAAGTCAATAATAAAACTTGCTCCTAATATTTTTTTGTTTTTAAATTTAGATACTAACTCTATAGCAGCAAGTGCAGTACCTCCAGTTGCTAACAAATCATCAATGATAATAACATTAGTTAGCCCATCTAAAGCATCTTTATGAATATGCATTTCTGTTGATCCATACTCTAAGTCATAAGAAACAGAAAATGTTTCACGGGGAAGTTTGTTTGGCTTTCTTAATGGAATGAACGCAGAAGATAGCTTATATGCAATAGCACCTGCCATAATGAAACCTCTAGATTCTATACTGAGAACGGCATCAACATTTTTATCTATCCAAGGTTCCGTCATTTGATCAATTATTTCTTTAAATACCGAACTATTTGATAATAAAGGGGCTATATCCCTAAAAATTATTCCCTTCTTAGGGTAATCAGGGACTGCTTTAACAAACTCTTTCATATCCAAACTTTCTCCATTGAATTATTATTAATTATTTCTTCAAAAAAAGTATCTTCATTCTAAATATTGAATGTATTGTAAATAATAAAGGAAAAAAAACCCCAATATTGTAAAATATACTTATTTTGCCTGGCCAAAATTTAAAAAAATCACGATCTATAAAGTAAGCTTCTGAAAAATGATTTTTGCAGTGTTTTAATATTTGTTTACCAGTTAGATAATTACATCCATTTTTTAATTTTTTTTGATGATGAACAGCTAATTCTAAATTACTTAATTTATCAAAATATTCCCCTCTATATTTTACCGCCCTTGAGTACCATATCCAAGATTTTAAATAAGGTATACTTTGAAATATAGTAGCACCAGGAATCTCAACATGAGGCTCAATTAATTTATATCTTGAAGGGAAGAAATGAATAGAAATTCCATTCTTTTTTGTTACTCTACTTAATTCATATAGAGTTCTTTCATAATCCATAACATGTTCAAAAACATTATTTGAAACTGTTAAATCAAAAAAATTAGATTCAAATGGAATTGTATAAGGAATATTATTATTTACATCCAAAGTGATCTTTGAACAATAATTAGGAACAACCTTACCTTCTCTGTAAAAGTCTACGCCATAGGCATCAATACCTTTTTGCCGTAGAATATCTGTTAACTTTCCACTACCTGAACCAAAATCTAAAACTACTTTACTATCAATATTTCCATGATTATTTAAATTACAAAATTTTTTAATAAATAAAAAAAATTTTTCTTTCTGGTTCATAGATCATTCCGTCTAAATAAATAATTTAATATTCAGTTTAAAAATTTTTCAATACAATTTGTTAAATTTCTGTTATTTTTGAAATATTTGATTGTAATATTTTCTTTAGTATCATTTATATTTAAATTTTTGTCTACAGATAAATTTGTATTGATACTATCTTTTATAATTAAAATATTTCCGATGAAATTATCTATAAAAGATGTTGGTTTACAATTTAATATTTTATTAAACGAGGCACAATAAGTCTCAGGATTATTAAAAATACTTATAAAAACCTTATGCACATCAATAGGATCAAAGTCTTTTACTTTATGGGTAAGAATCATTCCTTTCTTGCTATACCATGGAAAGTAAATTTTACTATTTATAATCATTTTCCATGTATTAAGTAAATGATACCCATCTTCATTTATATTTAAATTATATTTATTCAACTTAATTATTTTCTCTTTTTCTTTTTTTGTTAAAATCTTCACTCTATCAAGAAGCACTTTTTTAGGACTTAAAGATGCTTTATTACTTAAGTATAATGATAGGTAACCTCCAAAACCTCTCCCATAAATATCATAACTATTTATTCCTAACTCAGATATTAAGTTGTCAAATATTTTTACAAAAAACTTCATATTAAAATGTTTTGGTGTGTCGATATATGAATTACCTACACCAGGTATATCAAAACCTATGACGGTTCTTCTTATAGATAATTTTTTCATTAAGTCCACCAATTCATTAGATGAACCGGGTAAATCATGTATTAGAAATAGTATAGGGTTATTGCTCTTTATATTTTTAAAAATCTGATAATAAAGTTGCCCGTATTTTATATCCAAAAATTTTTTAGTAGAATAATTTTTATACTCTCCTTTACTTGTATTTAATCTCTCAAATGACTTAATAGAATTATCAATTACTTTCATTCTATTATTTACATCATTTATAATAACTAATTCTTGATTTTTTGTTAATTTTGGCAACCTCCTCATATGAGGATAAAGAATATCTGATTTAATTGAAATAAACTTAACAGGAGTTTTTAATCTTTTTACTGCTAAAAAACTATTATACCTGAAAGCAGAAGAATAAGCATTTCTATATGAGTTTCCTGATCTTAAAAAATCCATAGCATAATCATGGATATCGATTGACCTGGGATATTGCCAATGATGCATTTTTTTACTATTTCTATCATACCATGGAAACCAAATATTTTGATCCTCAACTTTTGCCCAAATAGATGTCAAATGGCTACCATCTTTTTTAATATTTAATGGTGGAAAAAATTTCTTAATTATTCCTTTAGTCTCATTTTTATAAAAGATTGGTAAAGACTCTAAAATTAAACCACTAAGTTTATTTGGAAATAACTTCCCATATTCAACTGCAATACTGGCACCTGTATGATTTCCATATAAAATAAATTTCTCAATTTTTAAAATTGAAATAATTTGGTTAATTAACCTTGCAAAGTCTGAAATATTTGCATTACTTTTATTTATAGGGTCAGAAAACCCATATCCAGGAGTATCCAAAGCTAGGACTTTATATTTTCTCGATAAGAAATTTATCAATGATTTATGTGCAAATGACGATTTAGGAGATTCATGAAGCAAAATAACGGGATAACCATCACCACACTCTAAATAGTGAAAAAAATTATTATTTAATTTTACAAATCTTCTTCTAATTTCATCGTTACTCAATTATGAACCTCTATTATGTGTTAGGGAGTAGAATTATTTTACCATCTCTTTCTGAACCACTATTACTTGCATGAATTAATGCTTCTCTAATTCTTGTTAAAGGATAGGTTTTAGCAATTTTAGACGGCATTTCACCTTGTCCTATAATTTTCCCTAATTCCGAAATTAATGTTTTTTTTCCTTCTAAAGTCTTTTCTAATAATTGAGTCCCTGCAAAAAATCCATGTAAACGTATATCCCTATTTAACATTAGCCAAGTTGGCATTTGACAAGGTTTTTTTGAAACCAAACCATAATTGTAAACAGTTCCTCCGAAATCTAGGCACTTGGCTAATCTAGCGGGCCCTTCACCAGCTAATGCATCTAAAGCAAATTTTATTTTTGCTCCATTGGTTACTAGATTTATTCTTTCATGCAAATCATCTCCATCTAAGAGAACCTCATCACCACCTAAATCTTTTAATTCATTTATCAATTCTTTTCTTCTAACAATATTCAACGTTTTACATCCATATCGATTAGCCATCTTAATTATATACCGACCAACATTAGAATTTGCAGCATTTTGAATAACCCACTCATTTTTTTTTGGCTTAATTAAGTCGTAAAGAAAAACATAAGCCGTTGCAGGATTCACAATGTTAGCAAACTGAGCTGCGTCACCATCTGGACAGGGTATTAATATGTCAGAGGGTAATCTAATTTGATCCCTCCACGTTCCCTGTTGGTTGCTAGTATAACCTTGGACATGAGCGCTACTTAAAAAGAGAACTCGATCATTTACTTTAAATTGTTTTACCGAATTTCCTAATTTAATTATTCTACCAACACCCTCTATTCCTGGAACCATTGGAAGAGAGAACTTAAAACCTTCTATCCCTTCCATATTGTATAAATCCCCCAAATGAATTGGAGTGGCTTCTATAGAAATAATTACTTCATTTGGACCAGGATCTTCCTGAATTTCTTCAACTAGTTCAATCACATCAGCAGGATTTCCATTTTTTCTATATATAGCAACTTTCATTTTTTTTCCTTTTATATAAAAAAATAATACCCGGAAAATACTCTTGAGTGTAAAGTATACTAGTATTGTTATTTTTTTAAATAACTAAAAGAGGTATTAATGAATACAAAACACAAAATACCACTTGTTACTGTGATGAATGGAGTAACAATTTCATGCCCAAAGCCAAAAGAATTCAGAGACTTTCTTATCCAAATTTTTAATTGGGAATTATTCCGGCAAGGAAAAATAACTAATGAAGTTCAAAGCCATTGGGGGATAGATTTTGGCTCTACTGGAGAGGATTGGTATCTATTAAGATCCCCTAAATCAAACCGTGGCATGATAAGAGTTATAAAAGGAATAAACAGGAATAGAACAAGACCCCTTGGAACTCGTTGGTCAGGTATAGAGATTGTAGTTAAGTCAGGAATTGATGACCTATTTAAAAAAATATCAAAAAGTTCTTTTTTTTATGTATTAAGTAAACCAACAACATTCGATTTTTCAGATGTAGGTGCAAATATTCATAGAGGCTTTCATGGGACTGGACCAGGTAAAACACATTTAATGTTTACCATGGAGGTTACGAAGCCTACGGCGGGGTATGAATTCCCATCCTCGTATGCTCAAGTAGGACATATTTTTTCCGTTCCACTTGTCAGTTCAAATTTCACAGAAAGTCTCTCGTTTTATAAAAATGAAATTGGAATGATAG
>PTLN01000048.1 GCA_002938125.1 Alphaproteobacteria bacterium MarineAlpha2_Bin1 | reverse complement strand
ATTAACACTTACTTTAAGTTTTCTAATTTTTCCCTAAATTGATGAGGTAGTTGTCTAGGTTTCCTAGTTAACCTATCAACGTAGACATGAACAAAATAACCAGTAGCACATGGCTCACTTTCATCCTTTTTGAATAAAGCTAGATTATATCTGATACTGGAATTGCCTAATTTATCAATTTTAAATGCTGCCTCAATTACATCTGGGAAACTGATTGGCCTATGATATGTACATGAGGTTTCAACTACTAAACCAATTATTTCACTTTGATTATAATTAAGTAGCTCAAACTCAATCAAAGCACGATTTACTGCGGTATCAAAAAATGAATAATAAACTACATTATTGACATGACCATAAACATCATTATCCATCCATCGAGTAGGAATTTCTAGAAAATATTTATAATCTTCTCTTTTGTGTGATTTAGACATAAAAAATAACCTAAATGAATAAAATAAGGTTTTAAATTTCCTTTTTAAATAATAAATTTGCCGCACCCAATGCAGAGCTTTTATTTGATATTTCTGCTTTGGTTCTTTTTATTTCTTTTTCTAAAAAAACAATATATTGCGTTAACTCATCTTTAGACAAATTAGCTAAATTGACACAAAAATATTCTTGCTTTTTTTCATTTTCAATATCATCATCTTCCATATTGTAGATCCGTTCTAAAAACCCATTATTTTATATATACTATATAAAATAATTTATTATAATCTTTAAAAAACCTGGAGACATAAATGATAAAAAAACAATTGATTTTTCCAGGATCCAAAACTCCAGAATTGCAGGTAAATTCTGTAAAAATTGAAAATTGGACTTTAAGTTTATCTAAACCAAAAAATTTTACATTAATAATAATTTATAGAGGATTTCACTGCCCCATTTGCTGTGAATACCTTAAGGAATTTGACGAAAAAATAGATAAATTTAGTAATTTAGGTACAAATTTAATTGCAATTAGTACAGACAATAAAAATCGGGCTATTAAGTCTTATAGTGAGTGGGGCTTAAAAAGTATAAATATAGGTTTCAATCTTACTCCGGAAAAAGCACTTGAATGGGGGTTGTTTCTATCTAGAGGAATACCAAACTCTTCTTTGAAAATAGCCGAGCCAGAGATTTTCGTTGAACCAGGATTATTTCTTGTTGACTCGAATATGAAACTTTACTTATCAAATATTCAATCAATGCCTTTTACCAGACCCCCTGTAAGTGAATTGTTAACAGGGATAAGGTTTGCTATAGATAAAAACTACCCTGCTAGGGGGACTTTAAAATATTTGAAATAAGAATTACAATGTATAGTATGTATAAGATATTTATGAGGTAAAAAATGACACAACCCTTAATGCCTAAAGCTACTGCAGTTTGGTTGATAGATAACACGTCTTTGACGTTTGATCAGATTGGTGCATTCTGTGGTCTTCACACACTTGAAATCCAGGGGATAGCTGACGGAGAAGTTGCTATGGGAATAGTTGGAAGAGACCCAATAGCCCAAGGTGAGCTTACTCAAGAAGAAATAAGTAGATGTGAAAATGATAAAGAACAAAAATTAGGTATAAATAAAACTGAAATTTTTTCAGTCAGAAAAGATAATGAGCAAAGATATACTCCTTTATCAAAAAGGCAAAATAGACCTGATGCGATAGCTTGGTTAATAAAATACCACCCAGAACTATCAGATGCTCAAGTTTGTAGACTTGTAGGCACAACAAAACCAACCGTTTCATCTGTTAGAGATAGAACTCACTGGAATATGCCAAATTTAAAATTGATGGACCCAGTCACTCTAGGTATGTGCTCCCAGACTAACCTTGACACCGAAATAAAGAAAGCAGTTAAAAGACTTAGGAATAAACAAATCAGAGAGGAAAAAGCAGCGGAACTAGCAAAGGCATCCGCCCAAAATAAATTAAATAATAACTCTGAAAATATTTAAGTTTGCTAATGGTTAATAATTGTTTTTTATTTAAATTTGTATATTTCTAAATATATCTATTTTAATCATGAATTATAACGAAAAAAATATATTCGAATATGGTTTAAATAAGTGTGATGCTAATTATCAACCATTGTCACCAATTACTTTTCTTGAAAGAACAGCTTTTACTTTTCCTAATAAAAAAGCTATTATATACGATAAAAAAATATATACATATGACGAGTTTTTCAAAAGATGTAAAAAACTTGCATCTGCGTTATTAAGTATTGGTGTAAGAAAAGGTTCCACAATATCAATACTTTGTCCGAATACACCACCCATGCTCGAAGCTCACTATGCTGTTCCTATGAGTAAAGGAGTTTTAAACTGTTTAAATATTAGGCTAGATGCTAAAACTCTCTCTTTCATAATTGATCATAGTGAGACAAAAATACTCATCTACGATACTGAATTTGCAGAATTAGTTGAGGATATAGTCAATTCTTTAATAAATCCAATAACATTAATATGTATAGAAGATATACTTAAGAATCCCACTGAACTAAAAAAAGCAATTAATTATGAAGATTTTATAAATAATGGACAGGATAATTTTGACTATCAATTGCCTGATGATGAATGGGACGCTATTAGTTTAAATTATACATCTGGGACAACTGGAAATCCTAAGGGGGTTGTTTACCATCATAGAGGAGCATATTTACAATCTATAGGAAACCATCTCGCATGGAATATTCGGAATCACCCTATATATTTGTGGACACTACCTATGTTTCATTGCAATGGCTGGTGTTTTCCCTGGACTATAAGTATAGGAATGGGCACACATATTTGCATTAGGAAACTGGATATTGAAAATATATTTAATTTAATTATCAAGCATAAAGTATCACATTTATGTGGTGCTCCAATTGTTTTAAATATGATTGCTAATGCAAAGAACGTGAAATCTATAACCTTTAAAAATAAAATACATATTGCAACTGCAGCTGCTCCACCACCCTCTACAGTAATAAAAAAAATTGAAGAATTAGGCTTTGAAGTAACACATCTATATGGTCTAACAGAAACTTATGGCCCGTCAGTCGTTAATGAATGGGATTCTAATTGGAATGATATACCGACAAATGAAAGGTCAAGAATAAAAGCACGCCAAGGTGTAAAATATCAAACTTTAGAGAACCTTGCTGTAATAGATCCCAAAACATTTAAACCTATTCCATTCGATGGAAAAACTATAGGAGAAGTGATGTTTCGAGGGAATGTAGTAATGAAAGGATACTTAAAAAATTCAAACGCTACAAGTGATGCTTTTTCTGGTGGCTGGTTTCACTCCGGCGACCTAGGTGTAACTCATCCAGACGGATATATAGAACTTAAAGATAGATCTAAAGATGTAATCATATCTGGAGGAGAAAATATATCCTCTATAGAGCTAGAGGAGATTATATCCCAGAATGAGGCTGTGTTAGAAGTAGCTGTTGTGGGTAAAAATGATGAGAAATGGGGAGAAGTTCCTTGTGCATTTATAAAACTAAAAAAGAATAAAAAATTAACAGAAGATGAAATAATTAAATTCTGTTATCAAAATATGGCTAGATATAAAGTACCAAAGAAAATAATTTTTGCTGATCTTCCCAAAACTTCTACTGGAAAGATACAAAAATACAAATTACGCGATCAAATAAAATAATTTGCTACTGCTAAAATATTATTATTTATTTGAAAAAATTAAATTAATGAAATACTTATAATCAACATTATATAATCTTAATGAGTAAAAATAGTTTTTTAAGTTTAAATTACATATCTCTTCACTGGATAAATAGCTTTTATCAAATTTATTAATTTCAAAAAAAAATTTAATAATTATAATGTGTTCGATAAATTCACTAGAGATTTCCAGTGTCTTTAATGTTTCATAAATATTACTAAATCTATCATTATTTATTTTTTTAATCATTAACCTTATACTTCTTAGCTTTTCTACTATTCCTATTTGCCAGTCAATAGTTAATAATTTGAGTTTTCTAAAATCTCGCTTATGTAGAAGTATTTTTTTTTCCACAGCCATCCAGATACAAAATAGAAGAAGGTTTATATCAATTTTAAATTCTTCTTGAATGCGTAGACAATATTTTTCAATTTTTTTGTTTGAATAAAGTTCTATAGAAAATTTAGAAAAAGATCTGTGAATAATTTATATCCTATTTTTTTTAGTTATGTTTGATCATTTTTTTTTATTTGCCGTTTATTTTCATACATGTCTTTATCGGCTTCAGCTAGGGCCTGACTAACATCTTCAGTACCGTTGATTGTATAAACGCCTACTGCGACGTGAACAGTCAAATTTTGATTATCATATATAAATGGACTCTCAGTAATTGATCTAGCTAATTCATCAGCCTTTTCTTTTGCAGATTTAGTATCAGCTTCATCAAGAATTACACAAAATTCATCTCCTCCTAAACGTCCTACTTGATCAATCTCTCTGACATTATTAATTAAGACTTGAGCAACATGTTTTAATGCCTCATCACCAGCGACATGACCAAAATTATCATTAATCTCTTTCAAATCATTCACATCAATATAGACAATACTGCTAGGCTTGCCATAACGTTCGACTCTTGCCATGGATTTAGTCAATTCTCTTACAAAAGCTCTTCTATTTTGGACAGGAAGCAATGAGTCTCTATCTGCTAATTTAGCAAGACTAGCCAATTCATTTTTCGTTGCATCAAGTTCTTTTCTCATAGCTGCTACCTCAGCCATTAGAGTCATTATTGCTTCTCTAACTTTAGGAGTAAGTTCAGCTTCAGGAATTCCCATAATTGAAACCTGGTCGCCTACAGGATCTTTTCGATTTATTGAATAGTCATCAGAAACTTTAGTCGAGGAGCTTGTTGATGTTCTTCGAACTCTAGTTACTTTAGAAGTCCCAACTGGACCTACGGGGTTAATTTTCATATATAATCTTAATACATTTTCATTAAAGTAACATATTGTACCACACATCTATGTGAAGCAACTATTATATATTAGTAAAAATAAAATGAATAATGTATTATTTTCATATTGGCAAATATATTTTAAAATTCTTGTCCCACTTTGTATCTATTTTATATGGAAATTTTTCTTTTTTTGGTAATTTTACGGGGAGTTTTAATGAATAGTTTGGAAGCTAAAATTGTTATAATTATGGGGAGCCAATCTGATTGGCCAACTATGAAATTAGCTGCTGAGACCCTTGAAAAATTCAAAGTTCCCTTTGAAAGTAAAATTGTATCTGCTCATAGAACCCCTGATATCATGTATGAATATGCAAAAAATTTACAGGCAAGAGGGGTGAGAGTTGTTATAGCAGGCGCAGGAGGGGCAGCTCATCTGCCTGGAATGGTTGCTTCATTAACAGCCATACCAGTTTTAGGAGTACCAATAAAATCAACCTCACTCAATGGGATAGATAGTCTTTTATCGATAGTTCAAATGCCCAAAGGAGTGCCTGTAGCTACGCTAGCCATTGGAGACTCGGGTGCCACTAATGCAGCCCTTTTAGCTATATCTATTCTTGGTATTGAAGATAAAAATTTAAATAAATTATTAGTTGAATATAAAAATGATCAAAAAAATAATATCATAAATATGCCAGATCCAAAAATTTCAAACTAAAATGCTTTAAATGAATAAACAAATTATTTCAGGATCAACTATAGGAATTTTAGGCGGAGGTCAGCTTGGCAAAATGTTGTGTGTTGCTGCTCAAAGACTTGGTTATAAAGTCCACATTTATTCAGATAGCAAAAATAATCCTGCTGTAAATATCTCAGATCGCTATACTATTGGTAATTTTGATGCATTAGATAAAATTAAGATATTTGCAAGAGACTGTTCTATTGTCACTTTTGAGACTGAGAATATTCCTATAAATACCTTAATAACAGTCAATAAATTAGTGAAAACAGCGCCAATGCTTAAATCACTAGAAATAACTCAGAATAGAGTGAAAGAAAAAGAATTTTTAAATTCTCAAAATATACCTACCACAAAATTTCATGAAATTTCAAATTTATCAAATCTTGAGACAGCATCAGAACTAGTTGGTTTTCCTGCGATAATTAAAACTAATCGTTTCGGCTATGATGGAAAAGGACAATTATCAATTAATAATTATAATGAGCTCGCTAATGCATGGGATAACTTTTCTAACCAAGAATGTATTCTTGAAAAGCAAATAGATTTTGAAAGAGAAATTTCGGTTATACTTGCAAGAAAAAATAATGATACGATTGAAGTATATGAACCATCAGTGAACACTCATGAAAGTGGCATTCTTAGATCTAGTGAAGTCACTTCGACAATAAATAGAAGTATTAAATTAAAATCTCAGGAAATTGCAATTAAAATTGCAAATGCATTACAACATATTGGAATTATTTGTGTAGAAATGTTTTTAACTAAAGAAGACAAAATATTAGTAAATGAAATAGCACCAAGGGTACACAACTCTGGCCACTGGACACTAGATGGTTCAGTTACTGATCAATTTGAACAGCACATAAGGTCAATATGCAACCTACCTCTTGGAGATACTTACAAACATTCAAATGTAGTAATGAAAAATATTTTAGGAGAAGAAATTAAATCAATGGACAGATATTTCTTGAATCCGTCTGCAAAATTGCATTTTTATGGAAAGGAAGAAATAAGAAAAAACAGAAAAATGGGTCATTTAAATTTTGTTTTTAAAAAAAGAATTTAAAGGAAAATTAAATTTTTTTATTTTCAACATTGAATTGATATTCTTTTTAATTTTTTCTATCTGCATCACATTAGAAATTCTTCTATCAATAAAGTGTGATACATCATCTCTACTATCAACATCTAACCAGAATAAAATAGTTGATACATATACACCACTTAATATTATTCGTTTTGTATAGAAATTATAATCAAGGGATTTATCACCGGCTAATCTCCAAATTAAATCTACAGACTTACCTATTCTATTTATTGATCTTAATCTAGGACCAGTAATTAAATCCGAACCAATAATTTGCTTAATTACCTGCTTTTCACTTTCAAAAAAATCTAATCTAAGATTCAATAGTATTTTGATACGCTCTCTAATCGACTTACTATTTAAATCTAATTCTTTAACATCATATTCAAGTTTTTTATCTGCAATACTTATATAAAGGTCAGTTAGATCATCAATTCCATTTGAAAAAAGTTCTTCTAAAGAGTCTAGAATTCCGGCTTCATCTAGACAGAATTTTAAAGTTTCGTTAGACCACCCCGTAAATGGAGTGTGATCAATCAACTTATATAGTATGTCAATCTTTACTCTATCGAACTGTCTTAAATATTCTTCTTCTTTTTCCAATCTCTAATCCTAACAGTAATTTAGGTATTTCCAAAAAATTTCATTTCGGACTCAAAAATTAAATTTTCTAATTTATCCATCCTTTGAACATAGAGTATTCCATCCAAGTGATCACACTCATGTTGAACTACCCTTGCATGTAAACCATCAACAACTTTATCAAAAAATTCACCTTCTTGATTAAATCCAGAATATCTTATTTTATTATACCTTGGTACTAATCCCCTTAAGCCAGGTACAGAAAGACATCCTTCCCAATCATAGTCTATTTCTGATCCTAACGGTTCAATTATTGGGTTTATTAATATACTTAAAGACATATCATTATGATTAGATTTCTCATCTGGAGAATAAAATATTACTAGCCTTTTTGAAACATGAACCTGAGGAGCAGCTAGACCAAGACCTTGGATATCTTCTAAGGTTTCAATCATATCATCTAATAAGTATTTAGTAGAGTCTGACCTAGGATCAACTATTTCCTGAGATTTTTTACGCAAAATTGGGTGACCCATTTTTGCAATTTTAAGTATAGACATGGATAATCCTATAAATTTTCATTAATTTTAAATAATATTAACAATTTTACGATATTTTGATGAATATGACTTCACATTCTGTAAACTCTGTGTTAATGACCACATCTTATAATTTAATACAAGTTTAATTAATTTCAAACCATTTAGGAGTTTTTTTTGCAAGTTTCAGTTAGGGATAACAACGTCGATCAAGCTTTACGAGCATTAAAGAAGAAAATGCAACGCGAAGGCATATTTAGGGAAATGAAACTGCGTAATTTTTACGAGAAACCCTCAGAAAAAAAAGCTCGGGAAAAAGCCGAAGCTATTAGAAGAGTAAGAAAACTTGCAAGAAAAAAAGCGCAAAGAGACTCTTGATTTTTTTCTAAATCGATTTAACTATTTTCTCAACCATTACTTTTGCATCACCAAAAAGCATTGTAGTATTATCTCTGTAAAATACTGAGTTATCTATTCCTGCATATCCAGGTGACAAAGACCTTTTTACAAAAAGAACAGTTTGTGACTTTTCAACATCTAAAATCGGCATTCCATATATTGGGCTTTGTGGATCATTTTTAGCAGCCGGATTGGTAACATCATTTGCACCAATAACGAAAGCAACATCTGAGTTTGAAAAATCTGAGTTTATCTCATCTAGCTCAAAAACATCCTCATAATCTACGTTTGACTCAGCAAGAAGTACGTTCATGTGCCCTGGCATCCTACCAGCAACAGGATGAATAGCATATCTTACTTTGACACCAGCTTCTTTAAGTGCATCAGACATCTCTTTAATTACATGCTGAGCTTGAGCAACAGCTAATCCGTACCCAGGAACTATTATAACTGATCCCGCATTTGACATAATAAAAGCAGCATCTTCTGCACTTCCAGGTTTAACTGACTTGTCACCCATTTGATCTTTATAAGTTGATTCACCGCCAAACCCACCTAATATTACACTAATGAAAGAACGATTCATTGCCTTACACATTATGTAAGATAATATTGCTCCTGATGAACCTACTAATGCACCAGTAATAATTAAGGCTGTATTTTCAAGTGTAAAACCAATTCCTGCAGCAGCCCAACCAGAATAAGAATTCAACATTGATACGACGACGGGCATATCTGCGCCACCTATGGGCAGTATTAATAAAATACCAATAGTTAGAGACAAAGCTACTAAAATCCAAAATACAAATGTATCCTGGAATGAAACAAAATATATTGAAATTAAAACAATTATTATACCTAAGATTAAATTTAACCAATGCTGACCAAAAAATACTACGGGATTACCACTGACTAACCCCTGCAACTTTGTAAAGGCTAAAATAGATCCTGTAAAAGTTATTGCTCCGACTGCCACTCCGATAGACATCTCGATTAAACTTGAGATCTTAATATTACCACTACTTCCTATACCGTATGATTCAGGTGAATAAAGAGCTGCTGCTGCCACGAGAACTGCAGCCAATCCTACCAAACTATGAAATGCAGCAACTAATTGAGGCATTGCTGTCATCTGAATCTTTCGAGCTATTGTTGTTCCAATTACAGCACCAATTAAGAGACCTATTATAATTAGCTCAAAACTTAATATCCCTGGGTTAAATAAAGTAGTTATAACAGCAATAAGCATTCCTATTATGCCAAATACGTTTCCCCGTCTTGCTGAATTAGGAGAAGAAAGGCCTCTTAGTGCCATAATAAAACAAACGCCAGAGATTAAATAAGCGATAGCAGATATATTAACAACCAAAATTTAACCTACCTATTTTTTTTCTTAAACATTTCTAACATTCGTTGGGTAACTACAAAACCACCAAATATATTTATACCCGCCAAAACTATTGCTATGAAACCAAAAATTTTTGATAAATTTAAATCTGCAGGACCGGCAGCAATTAAAGCTCCAACAATTATTACGCTGGATATTGCATTAGTTACAGACATGAGAGGTGTATGAAGAGCGGGAGTGACACTCCAGACTACATAATAACCAACAAAAATTGCTAAAACAAAAATTGATAATTGAAAAATAAAGGGATCAATTACTACATTTTCCATGACAATTCCTTATAACCGCTATTTATAACTGAATTCATTATTAACTATTTTACCATCTTTTGTAAGTGTAGTTGCTTTTATAATTTCGTCGTTCCAATCAATGGTACTGTAATCTTTTTTGTCTTTAATTAATAAATCTAGAAAATTCAAAATATTTTTAGAGTATAAATTAGAAGAATCTAAAGGTATTAAACTGGGAAAATTAACTTTTCCAATAACTTTTACTCCATTTACAGTGCTAACTAAACCATACTCTGAACATTCGCAATTACCTCCTTGCTCAACTGCTAGATCAACAATTATTGAACCTAATTTCATTGATTGAACCGTTTCCTTCCTTATAAGTATAGGAGCCTTTTTACCCGGTATTAAAGCTGTACAAATCGCTATATCGCATTTTGACAAAGTTTCTTTGACTAGATTTTCTTGCTTTTCTTTGTAATTCTTACTCATTTCTTTTGCATAGCCACCAGACGTTTCAGAATCAATTGGCTCTTCAGTTTCTACCATCACAAACTTTGCACCTAAAGATTCAACTTGTTCCTTAACATTTGGCCTTACATCTGTTGCAAAAACTATAGCTCCTAACCTTTTCGCAGTGGCAATTGCTTGAAGACCTGCAACTCCCGCACCAAGAACAAAAACCTTAGCTGGAGCAACTGTCCCTGCGGCAGTCATCATCATTGGCATAGCTTTACCATACTCATTTGCTGCCTCTAAAACTGATTTGTAACCTGCTAAGTTAGATTGAGATGATAAAACATCCATACTTTGAGCTCTGGTAATTCTCGGCACAAGTTCAAGAGAAATAGCGGTAATATTCTTCTCTGCATATTGCTTAATTTGTTCAAAGTTACTAAAGGGATCTAAAAGACCGATCAGAATACAGTCTTTTTTAAGATTACTACATTCATACTCACCTTTTTCAGAATCATTTATTGGTCGTTGAACTTTAATTATAATATCAACGTCCTTAAGTTCATCTTGATTTGTAAATATTGTTGCCCCAGCGTTATGGTAAAGCTTATCAGTTATTTGAGCACCCAGCCCAGCACCTTTCTCAACGATAACCTCTAAGCCCAGAGAAATTATTTTCCTTACTGTTTCTGGTGTTGCTGAAACTCTCTTTTCAAAATCTCTTTTTTCTCTTAGAACTGCTAATTTCATAATTATGTTAGTGACTCTATGGGTTTTAATCTGGTTTTTTTATAATAGAAAAAAGGCTAGTAAAATCAAGAGGGCTATAACTAAAACAGAACTCCATTGAGTTAACTTTACAAATAAACTCCATGTTTCTTCTTTCTCTTCAATATCTAAGTTTTCTTCTGTCATTATTTTCTCCATACAAAAAATAAAAAACACCATTTATGCTTCTACATCTATATTCACTAAGTCGTCAATTAAATTCTCAATAACTTCTAGGCCTTTATACCAAAAATCTTGACTTGAAGCATCTAAATTAAACATCCCAATCAAGTCTTTATAATTTTTTGATCCTCCAGCTTTCAAGAGATCTAAATATTTACTTTCAAAATCTTTAAAATCGTTTTGATAAACCTGAAATAATGAATTTACTAGGCTGTCTCCAAATGCATATGAATAAACGTAAAAAGGGCTATGAAAAAAATGAGATATGTAGCACCAATAGTTTTTATACTCATCACCTAATTCAAATGCATTCCCTAAGCTTTCCCTTTGAGTTTTGATCCATAAATCATTTATTTCGCTTTTATTAAGCTCTACTTCTTTGCGTCTATTATGAATCCTCCTCTCAAAGTCATAAAATGAAAT
>PTLN01000047.1 GCA_002938125.1 Alphaproteobacteria bacterium MarineAlpha2_Bin1 | reverse complement strand
GAAAAAATTTCTTTTTTTCTAACTGCTCTTCCTCTTCCTCTTCCTCTTCCTCTTCCTCTTCCTCTTCCTCTTCCTCTTCCTCTTCTCCCTGTTCTTCATCTTCATTTACATCATGCTTTTCATTTTTCACATGGAGATCCATTTTATCACTTGATGAATCATCATCCTCTTCTTGTTCATTAATTTTTTCTAGTTTTTCATCATTTTTTCTTCTAGCCATAATGATTTCTCTAAAGTTATTTCATTCAATCTAGGTTTAATTTACTTTATTTAATATTTTTATACCCTTTAGCATATCTAAAGCTCGTGATAATTGATAATCTTGTATTAAATCTCCTTTAATCTGACTATTTTGTTTATCATTCTTTTTATCTACCTCAATATGGTTTCTTAAATTTGCTTCACTTCTGAACTTAGAACTATCCTCAGTATTCAGTTTTACTTGTTCTACGATTATATCAGGAGTGATACCCTTAGCTTGTATAGATATTCCAGAAGGTGTGTAGTAAAGAGACGTCGTAAGTCGTAATGCTCCAAAACCCGAAATTGGCATTATTGTCTGAACTGACCCTTTTCCGAATGACTTTGTGCCCATGATTACAGCTCTGCCATGGTCTTGTAAAGCGCCGGCAACAATCTCTGAAGCAGATGCAGAACCGCTATTTATCAAGACAATAATTGGCAATCCCTTAATTATATCTCCTCTTCTCGCATTATATCTTTGTGAATCATTTTTTCTTCTTCCACGAGTCGAAACAATTTCTCCCTTGTCAAGAAATGCATCACTAACTTTTATAGCCTGACTTAATAGCCCACCAGGATTACCTCTCAAATCTAAAATAATTCCATTAGAGCTTTTATTTAGTTCTTCATTTAATTTTTTTACTTCCTTTTTTAAGCCTGAAAAAGTTTGCTCACTAAATGAGGAAATTCTAATATATATTGATTTACCCTCAATTTTCCCCCTAACTGAGGCGATTTTAATTACCTTTCTAATTATTTCCACATCAAACGATCTTTTTTCGTCAGGCCTTGAAATAGTTAAATTGATTTTACTATTAACTGGGCCTCTCATCTTTTCTACTGCTTGAGACAATGTTAGTCCTTGCACAGGTTTGCTATTTATATGAGTAATTAGATCATTAGTTTTTAATCCTGCCTTAAATGCCGGTGTATCTTCAATTGGAGCAATAATTTTTACGAACCCTTTTTCCATTGTTACTTCTATTCCTAAACCACCAAACTGCCCTCTAGTTTGGATTTGCATTTCTTTAAAATTTTTTTCATTTAAATAACCTGAGTGAGGATCAAGTGATTGAAGCATACCATTAATAGCTGCTTCCATTAGCTTTTCATCAGATACTTCATCGACATAGTTTTTCTTTACTTTGTCAAAAACTTTACCAAAAAAATCTAGTTGCTTATATGTTTTTTCTAAATCACTTGCATGAGTTGTTATATTCACTTGAATACTAAATAGTACAATTAAAACAACATACTTTATTATATTTTTCATTATCCTTTTACTTTCATTTGTTTTATAACTATCCACTTATTTGGATCTACAGGTTCTCCATTTTTTCTTAATTCTATATATAACTCTGGTTTAATATTTTTATAGTTTTCTCCCATCCTACCTACTGGTTCACCTGCCATAATCCATTTTCCTACATAACCACTAATTGAGTTTAAACCTGAAAATAAAATATGATATCCGTTTCCATATGAAATAATCAAGAGATTACCATAATTTCTGAAGGGTCCTGCAAATACTATTTCACCTTCATGAGGGCTAATTACGCTTGCTTTGGCAATAGTTTCAACTATCAAACCTTTGGACCTTGATCCTAATCTATTTTTCTCCCCATAGGAGGTTTTTATTATACCTTTTACTGGTAGAGGTAATTTCCCTTTTGAAGAGGAAAAACTGTTATTATCTAGTTTATTTAATGTTCTATTCTTATCAAATAGTTTCTCTTTATTTAATCCTAGTTTCTTTATCAAAATTTTTAGACTTTTAGCATTTAGTGCTAATTTTTTTATTTTTTCTTTATTTTCTTGGGTTTCAATAATTAGCTTTCCTCTTAGCTCAGATTTTCTATCAATTAGTCTATTCAAAGCAATTTTTTCTCTACTCATTAAGTTTTTGGCAGATTTCAAGTTTTTTTGTTCTTTATATATTTCTTTTTTTAAGTGATCGAGAGCTGCCAACTCAGATTTAAGGTTATCTGTAATATCAGTTATTTGAGGTAAAATTGCTGATAGTAAATGTGAAGTATTAATATCCTCAAAAATTTTATCTTCTTTTATCTGAAATTCATTTAATTGAAACCTTTGGATTCTTTGTAAAATAATTAAAATTTTATCAATTTCTATTTTTTTTTCATTAAGATTAGTCCGGATAGTAATTTCCTCAGAATTATAATTTTTTATCTTATCAGAAATTTTATCTACTATTTGTTCTTGATTCATAACGCTCAGAGATGTCTTGAGTAAAGTTTTTCTCAATTTGGTTATATCTTGATTTAATTCAGATTTAACTTTTGTTAGTTCTATGCCCCTTATTTTATTTTGTTCAATTGCTTGCTCAACTTCCTTTAATTTTTCCAAGGCATTACTGGATATTTCATTAGCAAAAGCATTTTGTAAAAATAAAGAAAAAAGTAATATATGTACAAAATAACTTTTAAAAATATAATGAAATGTAATTTTAAAATTCATTTTTTACATCTTTATTGGTTTATTAGTGTTTTTCCCGTCATTAGTGAAGGTTTTTCTATTCCACAGAGATCTAGGATCGTTGGCGAAACATCACAAAGGCGTCCATTAGATAAGGATTGTATATTTTTTGCATTTACTATTATTAGCGGTACATCCTTGGTTGTATGTGCTGTATGAGGCTGTTTATTTTCATTGTTTTGCATGCATTCTACATTTCCATGATCAGCAGTAATAATTAAAATCGAGTTTGTTTCCTTTGCTTTATTTACGATTCTTTTAAGACAATCATCAATTACTTCTACTGCAGAAATTGCGGCATTTAAATTTCCTGTATGCCCAACCATATCTGGATTTGCATAATTAACAATTATTAAATCATTATTATCTCTTTTTATTGCTTCTAATAAATTATCAGTAACCTCATAAGCTGACATTTCTGGTTTCTGGTCATAGGTGTCTACTTTTGGTGAAGGAACTAAAACTCTTTCTTCTAATTTAAAAGGTTTCTCTCGTCCACCATTAAAAAAAAATGTTACATGAGCATATTTTTCCGTTTCAGCAATACGAAATTGTTTCAAATTATTTTTATCAAAAATTTCTCCTAGCGTATCGATAATGTCATTTGGAGGAAAAATAATATTACAATGCTCATCTATTTCGGAAGAGTATGAAGTCATTATATTTTTGGAACAGAAGTCGGGTTTTAGTTTTCTATCAAAATTATTAAATTCATCAATTATAAGAGCGCTAAGAATTTGTCTTACTCTATCTGCTCTAAAATTAGCAACCAACAAACCGTCTCCATTATCGATACCTTGATATTTAATATCTGAGCTAGGAGGAATAAACTCATCAAATATTTCATTATCATAAAAGTTTTTAATAATATCTAAACCTGATTCAAATTTTTTGGAATTAATATTCAAAATTGTTTCATAATAAAGTTTTGTTCTTTCCCATCTGTTGTCTCTATCCATTGCATAATATCTACCAGATATTGAGGCAATTTTTGACAGTTTAGGCATCTTACTTATGAAATCACCTAAATAATCAAAAGCACTCTTAGGTGGTGTATCCCTCCCATCAAGTATAGCGTGTATATTAGTTTCAATCTTATCTTGGGATAATATCTTTGCTAATTCAAGTATGTGATTCTGTTTTGAATGTACTCCACCTGGAGACATTAGTCCAATTAAGTGACATTTCTTATTGTTATTTTTTAGTTTATTAATTAGATTTTTAATTACATGATTATTTGCTAGTTGCTTATTATTTATAGACTCATCAATTTTAACTAAATCTTGTTTAATAATTCTTCCAGAACCTAGGTTTAAGTGTCCTACTTCAGAGTTGCCCATTTGTCCATCAGGAAGACCAACGTCAAAACCTGATGTTTTAAGTAGAGAGTTTGGGTAATTTCTTAATAAACTGTCATACGTTTTAGTATTAGCGCTGTATATTGCGTTATTTAATGAGGTATTACTATGCCCCCAGCCATCTAAAATGCAAAGTATAATTTTTTGATTAATTTTTTTCATTTGGTGACGTTTTAAAAATTATTCCTATTTATATAAATGGACCCAAAACACCTTAAACGCAAGACCTTAAATTATTTAGTTATCAATTTCTATGGTAGGGATGCTTAGCAATAATAGAAGATACTCTATATAGTTGTTCTGCTAACATGATCCTAGCCAAAAGGTGGGGCCAAGTCATTTTACCAAATGAGATAATTATATTAGACCTTTTCAAGCAGTCGATTGATATTCCATCCGGACCTCCAATAAGAAAAGATATATTTTTGTTATCTTGTATCTGCTCTATAATTAACTGAGTGAAGTTTTCAGTTGATATGGCACTTCCTGATTTATCTAAAGAAATAATTATCTCATTTTTATTTACTTTATCTAGAAGGCTTTCAGAATCTTTTTCTTTTCTTATTTGTATATTTTTGTGTATACAAGGCTTTAACTCTTTTAAGTCAACTCTCCAAGGTAATTTTGAAATATAATCAAAAAAAATAGATTTGTATTCACTATTTTTAAATAAGCCTATTGATAATATTTTTATATTCAATTGTTTTCCTGATTTTTAATTCTATCTTTAATTTGAAAATCCCAAACTTTTTCCAAATTATAGTAACTTCTGATTTCTGGTAAAAAAATGTTAACAATCACATTGTTACAGTCGATTAAAATCCATTCAGATTTTTTCATCCCTTCTATCTTAACATTAACACTTCTTTTATGTAGGTTTTCCTTTATATGTTCTGCCATAGAAATTATATGTCTTCTGGAGGTGCCACTTGCTATGATCATTTCATCAGCAATAAAAGTTTTTTTTCTAAGATCTATTACTTTCACATCTAAAGCTTTATCATTTTCAAGTGAATTAATTATTGCATCTTTTAACAAATTAAATATTTTCCTTACAAATATTTCTAATATAACTTGATGATATTCTCTCATTCAGATCCCAAATAAAGACCCATTTGGGTGGAGAGAAGTCACTCATTGGTTTTTTATAATTTAAATACCTATATTTTTTATAATAGTGTGCGGCTTTACTCGATAGTGCTTTGTGAGAATACCCAGGTCGGTTAAATACTGCTATAGGCACTTCTTCCATAAATCCATGCCATTGCTTCCAATAATGAAGTTTAACAAAATTATCTGCTCCCATAATCCATATAAAATCAATATGTCTAAAATTTTTCTTAAGTTTATTTATTGAATCAATTGAAAAATTTATATTATATTTTTTTTCTAAGCACGATATTTTAATTTTATTATGTTCTTTTGTATATAACTTTGAGTTATTAAAGCGTTGAGCAAAACTTTCTCTATTATGATTTAATTTAAGTGGGTTTTGTAATGCAACTATCCACCATACTTCAAAAAGTTTTAATTTTTTAATTGCTTCAGTGCTAATTTTCAAATGACCTATGTGAGGAGGATCGAAAGTACCTCCAAGCAAACCTACTCTTTTTTTCATTTACAAATAAAAACCATTCTTTCTGAGTTAACTATACTCTAACTTGTCCACTACTTTCTACAAGCCATTTATATGTTGTCAATTCTTCTAGTCCAACAGGGCCCCTTGCATGAAGTCGGTTAGTTGAAATACCTATCTCACTTCCAAGGCCAAACTCTCCTCCATCAGCAAATTGAGTGGATGTATTATGCATTACAATTGCACTATCGATTTCGTTGAAAAATTTTGATGCAGCTCTCTTATTTTCTGTAATAATACAATCGGTATGGCCTGATCCATATTTTTGAATATGCGTAATCGCTTGATTAATATCAGTTACAGATTTTACAGAAATTTTTGAATCAAGATACTCGGCATACCAGTCATCCTCAGTCGCATTAAGAATTCTTTTATCAACAGAGATACAATTATTATCTCCATAGATTTTACACCCTCTCGTAACTAAACTTTCAATTATTTTAGGGAGATGAGAAGATAATATTGAACGATCGATTAAAAGAGATTCAGTTGCACCGCATATTGATATATTTCTAAATTTTGCGTTTATGACTAACTCTAGAGATTTTTCTATATCGGCATCTTTATGGATATAAGTATGGCAATTACCGTCAAGATGAGAGATAACTGGTATTTTTGTCTCATTATTAATTTTTTCAATAAGACTTTTACCTCCCCTAGGGATGATTATATCTATAGTACTTTTAAGTTTTAATAATTCGCTAACAGCTTCTCTAGACCGTGTGGGTATCATCTGAATACTTTCTAGAGTAATCTTTGCTTTATTTAGTCCAAAATGAAGGTTTTCCATAATGACTTTACTAGAGTTAAAACTTTCGCTACCACATTTCAATATACAGGCATTACCAGACTTTAGACATAGACTAGCTGCGTCAGATGTAACATTTGGCCTTGATTCATAAATTATACCAATCACTCCAATTGGCACACTTATTTTTTTTACAGTTAATCCATTAGGCCTTTCTCTAGATTCAGTTATTTTGCCTAGAGGGTTTGGTAAATTTGCTACATCATTAAGGCTTTTAGATATATTTCTAATTTTACCTTCATCAAGCTTTAGTCGTTGAATTAAAGATTCTTTTATGCCTTTTTTATAAGCAAACTCAATATCTTCTTTATTTGCATAAATTATTCTATCAATATTATTTATAATACTTTCAGCCGAAAAGTTAAGGGCATCATTTTTTTGATCTAAACTAACTTTTCTTAGAGATTGCAGTGAACTCTTGGCATCTTTAGCAATATTATTAATAATTTCTTTAACTTGCATATTCAAATTTTTCCCACTTACAATTAAACTTAACTCAACTGTCAGTCATCACTAGGTCGTCTCTATGAATTAACTCATTTCTACCACGGTAACCTAAAATTTTTTCAATTTCACTACTTTTATGACCAATAATTAACTTAGTATCTTTAAATGAGTATGTAATTAGTCCTCTTGCTAATATATTTTCTTCATGATCAATAACTAAAACGGGATCACCCCTGTTAAAATTGCCAGAAACTTTAGTTACCCCAGCTGGTAAAAGACTTTTATTTTTTTGAAGTGCGCTTTTTGCTCCTTCATCAATTGTAATTTTTCCGAGAGGTTTGAGTGAGCTAGCAATCCATTTTTTTCTCGCAGAATTAGGTGTTCCATGTGGTTCGAAAGAGGTGAAGTCTCCACCATTAGTAATATTTTCAATTGGTTTATTTAAAGATCCCTTTGCAATTATTGTTTTGCATCCAGAGTAGGTAGCTAATTTTGCTGCACTTATTTTAGTTATCATTCCTCCCTTACCGTATCCAGATGCTTTTCCAGCCATTTGCTCAATTTCAGGGGTGATGTTGTCTATTTCCCTTAAAAGCGTTGGTCTGTTTTTAAAATTTGGTCCATCAGAATATAAGCCCTCGACATTGGACAGTAAGATAAGACAATCTGCAGACATCATTACAGCTACTTTTGCAGAAAGAGTATCATTATCCCCAAATCGAATTTCAGAAGTTGCAACTGTATCATTTTCATTAACTATTGGCAGTACATTAAGATTTAGAAGCATATCAAAAGTATTTTTAGCATTTAAATATTTCCTTCTTTCTTCAGTATCATCTGGAGTGAGAAGAATTTGAGCTATCTTGATATTATATTTCTCAAACTTTTTCTTATAGGCATGAATAAGCATTGATTGTCCAGCAGCAGCAGCAGCCTGACTTTCTTCAAGTTTAAGATTATTACCATAAATGTTTAAGTATTTTTTACCTAAAGCTATTGCTCCAGAGGATACTAAGATAATTTCTTTTCCCGATTTAACTAAATTACTAATCTCTTTACTTAGAATAGATAGCCAATCATTATTTATCTTACCATTATTATCGTCAATTAGTAAACTTGATCCAATCTTTATTACAATTCTTTTTGCTTTAGACAAGGGGTTCATTTTTAACTTCTTTTTCGTTTACGTTATTTTTTTTTACTTCAAACAGGGCTTCATTAATTTTATTAATTAACTTTTGGCACCCTTGGCCTGTTAAAGAAGATATTACTAGTGGTTGTATTTTAATTTTAGACATTAGGTCATTTATCTGTGACTCAATTCGCTTTTCAGTTATTGAATCAGATTTACTAATTACAACTATTTCTATTTTTTTATCCAATTCACAACCATATAGATTAATTTCTTTTCTAATTGAAAAATACGAATTAATTATATTTTTACAGTTTCCGTCAATAAGATGAAGCAAAATACTACATCGCTCAATATGTCCTAAGAATTTGGTTCCTAGGCCAACCCCAGAATGCGCACCTTCAATAAGCCCAGGAATATCTGCTATAACAAAATCTTTTACCTTATCATATACTACACCAATTTGGGGTGCTAGTGTAGTAAATGGATAATCAGCGACTTTAGGTTTTGCGGCAGTGATTTTTGATAATAAAGATGATTTACCAGCATTAGGTAGACCTACAATTCCGACATCCGCTATAAGTTTAAGTCTTAACCAAACCCAAAGTTCTTGACCTTCATTACCTTTTTCAAAGTTTCTGGGCGCTCGATTTGTTGAAGACTTAAATGAGGTATTGCCTCTTCCTCCGTTTCCTCCTTTCAATAGCAATAGTTCTTGATCAATTTCTTTTAGGTCTGCAATTAAAGATTTTTTATCATTAGTAAAGATTTGAGTTCCCTGAGGTACATAGATGATTAAATCTTTTCCAGTTTGACCGGTTCTATTTCTGCCCATTCCAGGCAAACCACTTTTTGCTTTAAAATGTTGCTTATATCTAAAGTCAATGAGTGTGTTAAGATTATTTGCAACTTTAAATATTACGTTTCCTCCTGCACCTCCATTCCCACCATCAGGACCACCTAAAGGAACGTTTGCTTCTCTTCGAAAGCTGATGCAACCAGGACCTCCATTACCTGATCGAATGAATATCTTTGCTTCATCTAGAAATTTCATTTCTCTCTCAGATGATAATTATAATTCTAAATTAGAGGTACTATAATTTAAGATGTAGATTGATCCACAGAAACAAATATTTTTTTTCCAGATTTTTCAGAAAAAACGACTTTTCCCTCTACTAGTGAAAAAATTGTGTGATCTTTCCCAATTCCAACATTTTCACCTGGATGCCATTTCGTTCCTCTTTGACGTATAATTATGTTACCTGGTATAACATTTTCTCCGCCAAATTTCTTTACTCCTAGTCTCCTTCCAACAGAGTCTCGACCGTTTCTAGAGCTACCGCCAGCTTTTTTATGTGCCATTGTGAATTACTCCTTTTTAGTAACCTTTTTGTTGGGTTTTGATAGTTTCTTTTCCTTAGAAGCAGAGGGGCTTTTAGGTTTTTCAGAAGGTTTCTTGATTTCTTTAGTATCAGTTTTTTTCTTTATTTTTTTGGTATCTATTGATTTAGAAGTAATACTTTTTTTATCAAGTAATATATCAATTACTTTAATTATTGTTTCTTGCTGTTTGTGTCCACGTGTTCTTCTATAGTTATGTCTACGTTTTTTTTTAAAGACTGTGATAGACTTAGATTTTTTTTGTTCTAGAATCTCTGCTTTTACAACTGCGCCTGAAATAAACGGATTTCCACTAGTAATTTTTTCACCATTTTTAATCATTAGAACTTCGTTTATTTCTAAAGAAGAACCTTCTTTCATTTCTATTTTTCCGACCCTAAGAATCTCATTAGGGTTTACACAATATTGTTTACCACCAGTTCTAATTATTGCATGCATTATACGGCCTAACTAAAAAAGTTAACTTGATAGATAAAATTATTAAACATATTAAAAAATGGAAACTATAACTTACGGTTTTTGCTGTCAATCCTGAGAAGCAAAATTTACGCATAATTATCAATATAATAATTTTTTTATTAATAATTCTATTTTCCTAAATACAATGCGATTAAAAATTTACGGAGTAAAAATTATACATATCCCATAAGTTATTGAAAAAAAGGGGTTATTTTTTTGGTGCTATGATATTCACAGCTTCATTTATTTTTGTGTCTGATGGTAAGTCAGAACTATCCTCAAAAGAGGGAATAGTGACTATTCTTGAGCTTAATACAACAAAAATTAAAACTAGTATAGCTAAGATTAGAGGGAACCATTTCATTTTTTTACCATTTATAAAAATAATATAATAAACATAAATTTCTAAACTAAGCAAAGAAATGTATGTATTCTATATTTCCATATATTAAATCGCTGATTTTATTTGATTTTGTATATGCATTATTAGCAATAGAGTTCGGTTTTTCAGAGAAAATTCCATTTTTCTGGTATAAAAGTTGTGTTAAAAAAGGTAGTGAGTTTTTTGATTTTAGTTTTTTTAAGAATTCATCCCTGGATTCCTGTATGAATAAATCATTCATACTTAAGTTATAGTTAGTTTTTTCAATAGATTCTTTTTTTACCCAATCAGTTTTTTTGCTTTTGTTAAAACTGGTTGCATTATTCTTTATGATATAATTCTTACTATTAAGATTATTTGATATGTCCATTCAAATTTCCTTTAAAGTAAATTAGATAAATCAGAATGGTTAAAAAATAATGAATCTGATTATTTATCATAAATAGATTTTATAGTTAATATTTACTTAATTTTTAATTATGAACAGAACTTGTTGTCCAAATAAGTTAGCCAAGTAAAGATTTTTACTAAAAAAACTTACTTTGCCTTTTTCATTTAAAACGATGACTGACTCAAGATTTAGATCTAAATTTTTACACAAATTGACAAAATCAAGTATTGTGCATAAATGAATATTTGGAGTTGAGAACCACGGCTCATTTAATAAGCTTGTTTTTGGCATTTGTCCTGTAGTTAGTAATTTTAGTCTAATTTTGAAGTGCCCAAAATTTGGAAGCGACACAATAGCTCTTTTGCCTATTCTAATCAGATTTAACAGTACGTTTTTTGGGTCGTGAGTAGCTTGTAGAGTTTGGCTTAAAATAACATAGTCAAAACTTTTTTCAGGATAAAAATTTAAGTCAGTATCAGCGTTACCCTGAATTACAGATAGACCCTTGCTTACACAAAAATTTACTCCCTCTTGACTTAATTCAATTCCTCGGCCAACTACGTTTTTTTCTCTGGTAAGGTAAAAAAGAAGAGATCCATCCCCACATCCTATATCAAGTACACGGGTTGATGGATTTACTAGGTTTGCAATTGCATATTCATCTGGTCTAAGGTTTCTGTTATTTTTTTTCAAATCTATAACCCAAATTGTGGTGCAGCGCCATTTATAAACCCAGATAAAATCTTATGAAATTCGGGTTCATCTAATAAAAACGCATCATGACCCTTATCTGAATCGATTTCAACAAAACTTACGTTTGCAGCTTCAGCATTTAATGCGTGAACAATTTCTCTGCTCTCACTCGTTGGGAAAAGCCAATCACTAGTAAACGAAAATATACAAAATCTTACCGGTGTATTTTTAAATGCATTTGCAAGAGATCCTTCATGTTCGTTAGCTAAGTCAAAGTAATCCATTGCTCTTGTCATATACAAATATGAATTTGCA